>NZ_ASJR01000004.1 GCF_000474745.1 Chitinivibrio alkaliphilus ACht1
ACATGTACTTTGCAGAAAGTCAAAGATCAAATTCGGCCTAAATATACATCTCTTGTGAGGAAGAAACAATACTTTTTTATTTTCTGCTTACCCCGGCTTTTCTTTTTCGTCGTTTCTCTTCATAGAGTAGGCTGTCTGCTTTAGTGAGTACCGCATTAAAAGCTCGTTCTGTGTAGTTTTCAAGAAGTGAGTAACCGATACTGCAACTGAGGGTGAAACCGTTTTCAGGGTGTGCTGTATTGTATGATGCAAAGTTTTTGCGAATCCGTTCTACGATTATTCCTATGGTTGTTGCGTCAATTTGAGATGCAAAAATGGTGAATTCATCTCCCCCTATACGACCGATAATATCTTCTTCTCGAACAGAATTTTTGAGTATTTGTGCAGTTGCTGCAATAGCGGTATCCCCTGCTTTGTGACCAAGGGTATCATTTATTACTTTTAGGCCGTCAAGGTCAATAAACATGAGTCCTGCCACGGTGTTTGTTCTCTTTAATCGTGCAAGCCGTGAGTAGGAGAGTGTTAAAAAACCTCGACGATTATAGAGTTTTGTTAAGTCGTCAGTTATTGAAATTTTCTGCACTTCCTTAATTAAAGAAGCTCCTTTTATTGCCGTGGCGATCCCCATGCGAATAGATTCATATGCATCGATTGGAATATTTCGTTTGTATTCAAGAAGCAGGATTCCCGTTTGTTCTTTATTAAAAAATATGGGCATGTAGAGTATGGTTAAGCGTTTTGACTGGGCTTTGTCTCGATGTTCAATATGTTCAAAGGGGACTTGTTGTTCCCGGCTATCGAATTCGCTGATCGTATCTCCACGAAGCTCAATGATGTTGTTTGCTGTTTGAGGGGGTAGCCATTCTTCATACTGAATTGGGGTATCGTAGAGAAAAACTTGTACATACTCAAGCTTCAACGACTCTTTGACGTGGAGTAGACTTTTTGTTAATGAGTGATAGTCAAAAGAGGTGATAATATCTTCAATGAATCCACGGAGTTCCCACTGAGAAAAGACCAATTCAGTCATTTTGTTTTTTCAGAACGAACTTCAGTGGTGTTAATTATACGGTAAATTTGTTCAACCGCCTCAAATATGTCAATGGGACGTACGGTGAATAAATCGGTATATTCTACGGTGCATTGCAGGAAAAAGGTCATTACATCCCGCCAGATTGAGATATCTTTTTTTGCCCGTTGTGATCGAATAATTGCGGTATGCACTATTTGTATGAACTGCTTCTTGTCAAAGGGGGGGTGGAGAGTGCTGAGGTAAGTGACTGTATCCACGGAGAGATGGGGAGATCGATGTAGCCATTTTCAATAAAGTGAGCTGAGAGAGGATCTACACATACTGTTTGAATCGATGGCTGTATTGGTGCGGGAAGTGGGATTTTACTTTGTATGCAATTAATATTTTCCGTCGATTCTCGGGTAAGTAATTCTGCTGAGATGTAGTTGATTTTATGCTCTGTTTCTGGATGTGTACAGAGCTTTTGAAGGGCTTCGGCGGCTCGATATCCTAATTCGTCAAAGGGTTGATTTAGGGTGGTGAGAGAGGGGGTAGAGTTTTGTGATATGTCAGAATTGTCAAACCCTCCAAGAAGCACATCGTCGGGGACAGAGATTGTGTGTCTGTCAAGGGCTTGGAGGGCACCTAGGGCGGTATCATCATCCACCGCTGCTATGGCATCAAAATCTGCTCCTCTCTTGAGGAGTTGTTCCACTGCTTCTTCGCCTTCTTCTACACTGAATTGACAGTTCCTAATAACGAGTTTTTCCGAAAAGGGAATACGGAACTCCTGCAATGCTCGCATATAGCCTGCAAATCGTGCCTGTGCTTCTTCGTGGTCGTCGGGGCCGCAAAGAAAGGCAATTTTTTGTTTTTTACAATCCGTGATGAGGTGGCGGACAAGGTGGTATGTTCCTGCTTCGTTGTCGGTGAGAAAGGCTGTTTCTCCAGGGCATGAAGAAGCTATGGATACGCGTGGTATGCAGGGGATTGAGTCAATAAACTCCATGAGAGTGGCATTACCGATATCCTCAGCAATAAAGCCTCCTAAATAGATGAGGCCATCAAGCTTTGTATTGGTTCGTATGGCATCAAAAATTACTTTATAATGTTCTTCAAGTTTTCCGGTTTTTTGTTGGAATACGGAGATATAGGCTGTGACATCAATATTGTTTTGTCTGCAGAATCGTTCTATGCCCTTCCAGACACGGTGTTGTCCCGGTTCTTCAATCGTTGAAAGAAGCACTCCAAAATTGAGGCGTTCTATCGATTTCTTCATATCCCCTACCCGTTTTGTATAAGACTGTACATCGTATATAGGGTATAGTATTTACGGGAAAATGCATGGTTTTTCTGTTCTTGAGCAGGATTCTGTACTATGGGAGGCAGGGGCCTCCCCACGAAATTAGCCTTGAAGATCGATCTGGGTGCCTTGGTTTGGCATGTTTGCAGACTGCGGCATCGCACGCAGAAGATTCGCTGCTGTTGTTTCTGCGCTGTCTATGGCTGTCTTTTGGAGACGGCTGTTGATTTCAACCGCAAGACGTGCTTGATTTACTCCACCAACAGATACATCGCTCATAAAATACTCCCGGTTATACATTTACTCTCCCCATATATCGGCAGAAAGAAGTAATTCTTTATCTATTAAAGGGAAAATCTTTCAGATATTTCTGTAAAAAATACCTCCCCTTCGCGGCAAGGCTCTGTAGGAAAAGGGAGTCGTATCGGTAGAGATAGGAGGGGTCGAAGTAACAATTAATGTGGCATCCGGAACAATAGGGGTGTGAGCCTTCTGTTACCAGATATGCGTGCCGCTTATACGATGCATAGGCCGTCGAAAGATCGGGGGTGATTGGTATGGCGGTTTCTTTGTTGTGGTAGCAGGGTAAGGCGAGGGTGTTATCCGGGAGAATAACCACGGTAGATTGCACTGCTTTACAGCGAGGCGCTGTTGTGGAGTTGCCCCCCCTTTGTCTGAGGGTGAGGTGGGCTTTGTTTAGGTATACGCGAGGATGTTTTGCCCATTGTAGAGCATATTCATGGGTGCTTGCACTGACGGGGTCATGGCCGGTATCTGAAAAGACAGGATCCAGAATAAGCATGAGTTTTTTTTCTTCGCAGAGCGAGATAACTCCCTTCAGTGAGTGAATGTTTTCATTGGTATAGGTAAAGAGGATATCCGGCTTCATCTTGTGAGCACAAGCGATATCAATAGCTTCCAGCACAGAGTGATAGGACCTGACGCCTCGAAGCATGTCGTGTTCTTCTGCCGTATCTGAATCAAGGCTGAAATGGAGAAGGTCTATTTTACCGATGAGTTGAGATACTCGTTTTTTAAAGAGAAGAGTATTTGTGGTTACGGAGGTTATAAGCCCTTCTTCTTTTGCCGCAGATAAAAAAAGAGGAAGGTCTTTATGGAGGAGTGGTTCTCCTCCAGTAAAATCGACAAAGCGACACCCGACTTTGCGTGCCTCTCTAATATTGGAAAGTACGTGAGACGGATTTGCGTATTGGGGTGATTTTTTCTTCCATATGTTACAGAACGTACATTTTGCATTACATGCTTCAGTAATATAGTAGTGGAGTAGGAGTGGTTTCTTCATAGTAATCCTCTTTAAAAGCTATGGCCGAGGGAAAACCGAATGAGCGATGAGGGAATGGTTTTTGTTTCTTCCGGCAAGTTGTTTTTCAGTAGGGTTGCCCAAGAAAATCGCACGGGTCCTACGGGGGTGTCAAGGGATAATTCTGTTTCAATTCCGAGAGATTTTTGTTCCGCTAATTCTCGTGGTGTTCTACTTGTTCCAGCATCCCAGAGGGATAGTATATCGAGATAATTGCTGAGATAGAAATCACTGTCTCTTAGCCGGAGTCGTTTTTTAAAGGTGAGGAGTAGCGCCTTATCTATGGAGAGGGCGTTGTCTTCAAGGCCTGCCAAGGGAAGGGTTATGTTGACATCGGAGGGAGTGTGAAGCCTTCGGTGGCGACTGCCTCCGAGGTAATTGCTGTTGGTGATGGTTGGGGTTTGGTCTACCCAGAGATATTCGAGGCTTGGTATAAAAACCACGTGCTCATTTGGGAAGGAAAAGGCGCGTGTGTGGTTGCCCGCAAACAGAAGGGATGAAGAGGGGAGATTGAGATTGCGTGCACCGGAAATAAGCCAAAAAACATGTCTGCTTCCCGTAGTAGAAAAGGGCTCCTTGTCAAGGGTTTCTGCAATGAGGGAGCCCCAAAAGTAGGTGTGGAAATTATTGTCAAGGGCAGGGATCTGGATGTCTGTGCTGCGGGAGATTGTGGCAGATTCAAATTTAACACCTCCAAGGCATTGTATGGTGTTGTTGAAATCGAGCCCGCCGGAGAAAAGAAACCCCAATTTTGAAATGCGGGTTTCATCGTAGGATACCAAGCTGAGGGTATCATGGCGATCACTATCGGTGACTATGGTGTCTCGTTCGCTATGTCGAATAATGTCTTTTGCACTGAGATAGCTTTGGAAAATATAATCGTTGCGAACCTGCGTTGCCACGGGAAGACTTCCCATGATGTTCAGGGCGTATTTCTCCCGGTGTTTTCCATATTGGATATAGGCTTGTATTTTTGTTCCAACGCCCCAAAGATTGCCTATTTCGGGAGCAAGGAAAAATTCTGCGTTGTAGTAGTTGTCCACACGGCTTCCAAAAGAAAGACGGAGACGCTTCTTTTCTTCTACTTCGATGAGGAGGGTGTCGGATTCAGCATACACATTTACTGTGGAGAAAAGCCCTGTTCCGTAAATGGTATTTATGCTATGCTCAATACCTTCTGGTGAGAGGGTGTCCCCTTTCTGAATATGGGAGTGTCGTGTGATAAATCCATCTCGGGTGTTTGTATTACCCAGAACATGAATGGTTTCTATGGGAACGGGGCTCTTTTTTGCTGTCGTGTCTTTATCTTGGGCGAAACCTAAGGCTGGGAAGTCGGTTTTCAAAGCTTCGGCCGTTTTTCTATAGGTGAGATCTATGTATTGAAATATGTCTCCAGCTTCACGGTGTGACTGGCTTTCTGCGGGGGCATGTATTAAAAGATCTGCTCGTTTTCTTCGTTTTTGTTTTCGCGCCTCTATGGTATGACCCACAACTTGCAATCCAATATTTATGGGGCTGTTGAGATCCTCTGCAGTAAAGAGCGGTGAGGTTGCATCTGAAGCTATAACAAAGTCATCATCTCCAATGTATTCGGGTAAGATGGGAAGGTTATCGGTGATACCGCCGTCTATGAGGAGGGTTCCTTCATGGGGTACCGGGGCAAAGGCGAGAGGGACTGATGCCGAGGCCTTAATCGCTTTTACGAGATTTCCTTCAGAAAACACAACACTTTCACCGGTGAGTAGGTCACTGGCAACCACCCGTATGGGTATCGGTAATTTGTCGAAGTTGCCTGAAGCAGATTGCAGTTTCGGGGCAATGAAGGGGGATAGTTTTGTGTAGATTACTTGTGCTTCAAGAAGGGAAGAGGGCATTTGGGGGCGGAAGTCAGAGCCAAATTGAAGGGTGAATATTGGGGTGGGACTGAGGTGTTTTTGTGGTATGGGTATATACTGTTGCTGGGGTATATTACGGATTTCATTACGGAGATCGGTGTTTTGGAGTATGTATAAAATCTCATGGCTGCTGTAGCCTGCAGCGTAGAGGCCGCCAATAATGGCTCCCATACTTGTTGCAATGATGAGGTCTGGTTGTATGTCTGCTTCTTCCAAGGCGCGAATTACCCCGATGTGAGCAAAGCCGCGTGTGCCCCCACCGCTTAAGACCAGCACGGTTTGTGCGGAAGCAGATAGAGAGAAGGAGAGTATGAGAATATACATGAGTAAATGGTAGAGTTTCATAGATAGTAGTCTCCCCTCTTTTCCAATAATATAAATTATTTGTATCATCTTGTTTCATATTCACTGTGCCTATGAGAAAATCAATACAATTTTGGGGAATGATTTTTCTTTGTTCGATGCATATTGCCGGGGTGGAAATTCCCCAAACGCTTGATGATGTACATCTTCTGTATCGGGAGGGGGTACTCTCTGCTGAAGATGCGGAGCGCTATGAAGATCTCATATTGACACCGCTTATACCCTCGAAAGAAGGATGGGAACGTCTTTTAGCGCTTTCGTCTTTTTCTGTCAGCACAGAACTTCCAAGTGCGACGACCGTGGCTCTGTACATTGACCATGCAGAAAAACACGAGGATGATTTTTTTTCAAGATACCCAGAGTTATACCCCTATGCGCATCTTATCGATCTTACCGCGCAACCGCACTTGTTTTCAGGAGATGTACGGCTAACACACCGGCAGAATCCTTATTATGGCCATCGGGGCGGGCGTATTTCTGGAAAAGTGCAGGTTGACGAAAAACTGGAGTTGCAAGCAAGTCTTGCCGCAACGGACACGTCGGTGTATTGGCATGAGCGAGCCCTTGTGACAACGCCTTCTTCGAAGTGTTCCCTCAGTATTGGTTCCTATACTCTTCCGCCAAACCCCTTAGTATGGGGAGACTTATCCAAATCATCCCGCACTGCCGCCACAGGATCATTCCTCACTCCCTACCGAGCAATGTGGAACGGGGTTTCCTTTTTTCATGCTGGAAGGCACGGGCCCTCTCGGGTCTTTGTGCACAGCCGTGGTTCGGGCATACTCGGTGGTGCCATGAGTAGCTATGAAACTTCTTCTGCAGAGTATGGTGTTGGTGCATTTGGTGGATCGCTTCCTGGTTCAGGGGTACTTTTTGTTCGAAGAGAAACATCGCGCGGTCGTATGGATTTGGTATTAACAGAGGAGAAGCGGTGGGCCTTTTGGGGGGAGTTTCGCAATAGCAGGGGTGCGCGTTCCGGCCATACTGCAGTGTCGTTTGTACAGGAGGGGTATTATGCACCCTTTGCTACGCAGTATACAACGCTGAAACGAGTGCGCCCTCAGAATGATCAGGCGGGGTTTATAGAACATCGAGGACAATATCGCACGGGAGTGGTTCGTTTGTATCGCCATATTGTACTCGCCTTTTCCGAAGCTGCACAGTATCAAAGCATCCTTGGAGGAGTAACCGTATATTCTCCTTTGTACCTTCGAACGTCTCTTGCACGCACCTACGAAACGGTACGTGATGTATCGGTGCGGCTTACGTGGGAGAAGGAGGGGCGTTGGAGCCCCCTGGAGTGGATGGATGTGATTTTCCGAGCTTCTCAGAGATATGAGTATACACGATGGGTTCGAGCCTTTCTTCGTCAAGAGATTCGCCTGCATTTGGATCAAATGCAGGCAACGGGCACCTTGTTTTTTCGCCAGCAGGTTTGGCGAGATAGAATTATGCCATACGTCGGCATTGGGCTGAGACGGGAGGGGTCTCACGGTGGGTATGGTTTTCGAGTGCAGGGGCCCCCGGGAAAAGATTTTATATCACGAGGAGTTATCCATGGGAATTTTAGTTATTCTTTTTAGTTGCATGTTTCTCTATTCTTGTGCCCTTGAGGAGTATCCTCGCCGCACGGAGAATGCCTCTTTTACCGTATATGTTGACTCTCAGAGTATTTTTGTACAGGTCCTCATGGAGGAGAATGAATTTATCTTTTCTCCTGATACAACCGGATGGGATTCAGATAGTCTTTCTAAAGAAACAGACACCTTTTTTGCTATCGGTGGTGATACTTTATTGGCTTGTTCTGCTTCGGAGAAATATGATCAGTATCCTTTTTCCATTCATTGTCATAGCGGAATCATTCTCGCCTCAATATGTCTTGATTCAATAGTCGTTGTTGTTCCCATTGGATATGATTCCGGTCGGCGGGATACTCTTCCACGAGGTGATGTCTACATTACTCCAGCAAAACACACCATGGTACCAGTTTCACTTCTGTATGAATTGGCGCCATCCCATGTTCTCATACCGGCCCGAGGTCCCCATGATTTATATGAGCATCTTCTTACGGCAATGAGTTCCGTGGGGGGAGTCGTCCATCCCATACGAACAAGGCAGTACTCCTTTACCAGTGATGGATACTCTCTGTATTGGGAGTAGTGCTTAAAAAGGGTATTGGGTTTTATGAATCTCCCGAAACTGATAGGGCGCTTTTCCCACGTGGCGATGAAAGATTTGTTCCATCTCTGCAATACTTGAAAAACGACAGTCATGGGCAATATCTACTTCACTTGAATAGGAAGAAATAAGGCGTTCCTTTGCTACTTGCAGGCGTCTGGTAAGGACGTAGGTAGAAAAGGGTGCCTGGCGTAAGAGAAGGCATGCCCGGTTTACTGTTTTTGCTGAAGTGTGAAACTTTCTTGCCACGGTATCTACGTTCAGAGAATCGGTGACAACATGGGCATCAATATGCGTAACAATGGAGTGGTAGAGGGGGTTGTCATGGTTTTTCTGTGCAAGGAATGTTATATATTTTTTCTCAAGGAATGTCCAGAGAAGTGCGAGAAGTGCGCCCGCAAAAAACGATATGCCTAAGGCGTGTAGGGGTGCTATGGTTATGGATCGTCCTTGCCTTTGTACAACCACGGGAAACGTTGCCGGAGCAAAGGAGCGTTGTTTCGCCCCCGACACAAGAGAGAGATGCGAATCCTCTCTACCAATGAGAATATTGAGACCGAATTTCTCAGGTATCTCTCCCCCGAGGAACATGGGAGGGATCTTTAGGGTAAAACGTTGCTCATCACGTGCGGTGTGTATTTCGGGGGTAAGTCGCAGCGGTACCGATGAGTAGGTTCGTGTAAAGAGGGAGTCTCGATGAATTTTGGTGTTTACCAACTGTGCCTGTGGCGTGGTAGTAAGAGAGGTGAATTGCAATATGGTAAGTTCTTCGTCGGGGTATGGGGCGCTTCTGTTTTCATGGTCTATGTAGAATGTTATGGTGTCATTTGGAGAAAAGGTGTCCCCCCGAAGCCCCAGGAGTAACTCGAGCTTATTGTTCTGTTTTTGCGGCACGACAAAGAGCGTATCTGCGTTCTCTATCCAGAGAGTGTCGGGAGTATAGGGTGCGGGGAAAAGGGCAAGGGTATCACGGTTAATCTCATGGGCAAAAAAGAATATCCCCGGTTCAATATGTCGACGGAGAATCGTGTCATTTCGAAAGTAGTGTAGGGATATTTCGGCACCATGATAATATTGATTCGGAATATCCTCCGTGGGGAGGTGTATTCGGTATGGTGGATTTGTAAGTGAAGCAATTCGTTTGGTTATGGTGCGTTGTGATTTGTTTCGATAGGCAAGAGAGAAGGTGATGCTGTCAAGGGGGGTGTCCCATTCTGCTGCAATGGTACAGGTGGCATGGGATATGATATCTCCACGGGTGGGAGTTATAAGATTCGCCCATGTCGGAGAAAAAATGGTAAGAGTGAAAAGGAGTATGGTGAGTTTTTTTTCACAGAAGGTCCATTCTGATAAATATACACCCTAAATATTAAATTATTTTATATATTAAGTCAAGAGAGGTAGACACAAATATGGCATTCTATGTGATTTTATTACTATTTTCTATACCCCTTTTTGGGGAAACCTCTTACTATACAAATGTGAATAGTCGCTTGTGGATGCCGCCTGAGTATAGTGCGCAGGGAGAGGCGTCTCAGGTGTTTACGAAAACAGCGCATCCCGAAGCAAACCCTGCTACGCTTTTTGCAGAATCGAAATCTCTCCACGGTGGGTATAATAATTATTTTCACAATAGTTTTTCCACTGCCTTGGCGGCTGTACAAATTCCTGTAGATTCACTACAGTCCTTTTCTGCGGCCGTGGCCTATCTTCTTGTTCCTGGTATTGACTCGGTTTCTGCTGTTGTTGATGACCACGGTGTTCCTGTTGAATATGAAATAACTTCTGAAAGTGCCTCGGAGATATATGTGAGTTTGGGGTATGTACGCCGCATTCTGAGGAGAGATCTCATTGAAGCGTATGCCGGGGCATCGCTACATATGAACCGTCGTCGTCTTATTGCATGGACGGGGCACGGTCTTGGGGTTGATCTTGGGGCGTATGCCCGTGTATGGGATCGCCTTCATGTTGCAGCTCATATCAAAGATGCCACAACTCATATGATGTATTGGAACGAAGAGTATACAGAATATGGTCTTCCCCGGGCATATGGGGCCCTTGGGTACACGGTTGATTTTGGAGATAATTCTGGCCTCAATCTTTCGTATAAGACGCCAGATCTCTTTGGAAATTCCGGTGTGATTTATGAGGACTTTTCAACGCCAGAATATTATGAAACGCCAGCCTTGGTGCAGTCTGTACGGAGTGATCTCGGGTTGCTTGTGCGCGCAGCTTCTTACGGGGCCGAGTTTTTTTACAATACCGTTTCTTTTCGAACAGGCTATACCATACGCAATTCTCTTACCTTTGGAGCAGGGGTCAGTCTCTTTGAGCGTGTTACCATTGATTTTTCCTATGAGAATGCTCCGGATCTGGCTCATACCTATAAAATTGGTACAACCTTTTCCTGGGAATAATTGCCCTTAGTCTCTACAGCGAATATCCGGGCTTTGTGGACCTTGTATGGTATGCACCGTTGCTGCGCGGTCAACAATGATTGCAGTAATGTCAGGCAGGGCGGAGAGAATCTTCTCAGCCTGTGCCACTGGGTGGGCGAGTAGTCCTGTGGAAAGGATATCTGTGGTGACTGGGTTGTTTCCAATAAGAGTCACACTTTGATTTTCCTCGGTTGGGTATCCTGTTTTGGGGTTTAATATATGGTGGATTCGGTGCCCCTTCGCATCGCGTCGGTATCGTTCATAATCGCCGCTGGTAACAACCGATCCAGTTGCTACATGAAGTGTACAGAGCACGGCACCTGTTTTCCGTGGGTGTTGTACGCCGAGAATAAAGGGTGTGTCTGTCGTATCATGTAAATAGAGATCTCCCCCAATTGAGATGATAAATCGGGGGATGTCTTCCTCCAGAAGATAGGTCTTCAGGGCCTTGATTACATAGGACTTGGCAATTCCTCCCACGTCAAGGGTGCTTTTGTCATGGGAGAATATGAGCGTATCCGGGGCAATAGTGGTTAGGTGTTCCATTCCGGTATAGCGAAGCAACTGGGGGAGAGCCTCTTTTGTCTGAGCACTGTGAAGATTGGGTAGGCCGCTTTTCTGGGGGGTATTCCAATAGTGGCGAAGTGGAGCAGTTGTGATGTCAAAGGTTCCCCCGAGTACTTTATGGCCCCACTGGGCTTGCTGCACCATATCAAAGAGTTCTTCATCTACTATTACCGTATCTGAAGTGCGGTGGTTTACCTGCCATACCCACGAGAGGGTGTCCATTGGTGAGTATCGTCTATTATAGCGATTGAGCAGTTGAGTAACCCCGTCCCACAGGGTGTCATCCGGCGGGGTGGGAGAGGTAAGGGTAATGTCGATGTGGGTTGAAAATTTCCAAAATCTTCGGTGATGTTCCTCAGGTGTTGTATCATGGTTTGTACAGCCGCTGAGGAACATGAGCCCACAGAAAATACCCGCAAGAATATTCATCCGTGATATGAGCGGGTGTGTGGTGTGTGTCGTAGTAGTAGCGTGTCTGCTCCATGAGGACGCTGTACGGGGGTTTCAAAGACTACGGTTGTGTCGACATTTCCCCGGGGGAAAAAATCGCCTGTGACCATGGCCCAGGTGGGGGAGAGTTGTTCGCACAGATGGGTAAATATGAAGTGAGTCACCTCTTCATGGTAGGTGCCAATCATGCGAAAGGCGTTGAGAAAGAGCTTCCATGATTTTAATTCTACCATGGATGTATCTGGTTGGTAGTAGAGCTCAATTGAGCCAAAGTCGGGGTAGCCTGTTTTGGGGCAGACACAGGTGAACTCTGGAAAGACAATACGGACAACTCCCGTGTTGTCCATTGGGCTGGGAATGGGTTCCAGTTTAGGAAGACTTTCTTTGGTTCCAGGCTCCTGTAACAGGCGGATATTATCGTAGAACATGTATCCTCACTTATGGGGGTGTTTCGGTATCAGTACATTGAAGAAAATAATTAATTATCTGCTGTGTGACTTTTTTTATATTAAATTACCCTATGAAGTGGTCTGCGAAGTTGGTTTAACAAAACAGCGGGTTTTATGGATATAGACAAGAGAAAAGTGCTTGTAATTGATGATGATGCGACCCTTTGTCATGCCATGGAGCGGTATTTGCAGAAAAAAGATTTTGATGTGCTCACCGCCTCCGATTGCGAAATGGCTCTGGACCTGCTCAAGCAGGATTACCCCCATGTAATTGTCGCAGATATAAATATGCCGGGAATGTCCGGGCTTGATTTGCTCAAGCTGATTCGTCAACGAGATAAGGTAATTCCTGTTATTATTACCACGGGTGATCCGAATATTAGCACCATGATTGAAGCTATACATAACGGTGCGCAGGATTATATTATAAAACCCTTTTCTATGACCATGCTACGGGAGAAGATTGTAGAAACCCTTGAGGTTATTCACCGGTATAAAAATACAAACGTTCTCGCTGAACTTGTGGCAATTCACTCCGTATCAAACCGTCTAAGTAGTACCCACGAATATGATGAGATCCTAGATATTGCCTTTGACTCATGCCGAGAGTCAACCAAGGCGGGGCGGGGATATATTATGCTCCGTGATGAATCGGAAGAGTTTCTTAATCTTGTTCGCGTGTGGGGCAATTATCATGGTCCGGAGTATACCCGCATACAGCAGAATGACGGAGAGTGGGAGGCGGCCAAATGGGTATATCGTAAAAATCGTGCTGTTGCCCTCTACGACGGAGCCTCTTTTCCGTATAAAGACCTTCCCTTTGCTCAGGAAGTTACGGGGGTGACGATTCTTGCGCCAATACGCATAAACGGAACCCCCCATGGTGTGGTGAGCATGTCTCGACAGAACGATGACGGTGAGCACGGGAAAATAGAGCTGAGTCTATTAGAGATTTTAGCGGGGCAGTTGGGAAATGCCCTGGGAAGTGTAAAGCTCTATAAGGCGTTAAATAAACGGATTTCTGATCTTCATTTTATTTCCGATTATGCAGAGCAGTTTGTGGGCTTGTTGCAGCCTGAAAGTGTGGTTACCTCCTTTGTTGATACCATTTGTGACTATTTTACCGTTGACTATGTTGGGGTTCTCTTTTTAAAAAAGCGGGGCGCAGCTCTTTATTATTGGAGTACGTACGAGCTGGACAAGGCGCAGCACGATGAGATTATGGACGGCCTTGTTACCTGTTATAACGATAACTCCTCAAGCACTGCCCTTACATCGCAGCAGGTACAGCTTGCCAAGGTTCGTGAAGATGGGGAGCACCCAAAAGATGCGGCTCCGGCCTTTTCCTATGCTAAAACCCTGCCCCTTGTGTGGGGAGAGTTTGAGTTTGGCTCCATTACGCTACAGTGGGTAGATCGCGATGTCGATTTAGAGGAGAATGTTAAATTGCTCCGTGGGATAATTAACCAAACCCGTATCGCCTTAACGAATGCAAAGTTATTTAATGACATTAAAGAAAATTATATTCGCACGATTAAAGCCCTTGCCATTGCCGTTGACGCAAAGGATACCTACACCCATGGTCATTCCGAAAATGTAATGTTTTATTCTGAGATTCTCGCTCGGTATATTGGGCTTTCAGAACAGGAGATACAACTGGTTAAAGATGGCGGGTTACTCCATGATATTGGGAAGATCGGTATCCCCGGGGTGATTCTGAATAAGCCGGGCCCCTTAACCGATTCAGAGTATAACGGGTTTATGAAAACGCATCCAGCTCTGGGAGCAGATATTATCAAGGATGTGCCCTTTCTCCGAGAGCTGAAACCGCTCATATTATACCACCACGAACACCATGATGGTTCGGGATATCCTGAGGGGTTGCGCGGGGATGAGATACCTCTCGGGGCGCGTATTATTCATATTGCCGATGCCTTTGAAGCTATGACATCCAATCGTCCGTATCGAAAAAGCCTGGGAAACCAGGAGGCTGTATGTCGGCTTCGCAAAAATGCCGGTTCACAATTTGACCCTGCGCTTGTTGAGACTTTTATCACGGCCATGCTTGAAGCGGGAAAGCTCAGTGAGGATGAGTTAATTGGTGTCTCATAGGGATCGTTTAATACGACGAAAAGCTGTTTTGTACATGGTGTTAGCTTCTCTCTCCTTTGCGGTTATGCAAAGTGCCGTAAAGGCAACACCAGAGGTTTCTGTCTTTCAGAAGGTGTTTGTGCGAAACCTCGTTTCTTTGGTGATTGCCTTTGTGCTGATACGGAGACATGGGGGGCGGCCGTGGGGGACGGGGAAAAAATCAAGAATTCTTCTTCTGTTTCGTTCTCTTTTTGGGCTTCTCGGGGTTTTTCTTATCTTTTTTGCCATAGAGCATCTGAGTGTGGCCGATGCTTCTGTGTTTATCCGCCTCTGTCCGTTTTGGGTGGTGCTCTTATCGGCGCTGTTTCTCAGTGAGTCATTGACAATTCCCAAAGTTGTGTCCCTTCTTTTAGCCTCCCTCGGTACTATTATTATTGTGCAACCCGGTTTCGCCTCAGAGGGGGATACAGCGCATATTCTTGCCGTTGTACTTGGGGTAATAGCCTCATTTTGTGCGGGGGTTGCCTATCTTTTGGTAAGCATACTTAAGTCCTATGAGAAACCGGCAAC
Organism: Chitinivibrio alkaliphilus ACht1; assembly: GCF_000474745.1. Taxonomy (NCBI): domain Bacteria; kingdom Pseudomonadati; phylum Fibrobacterota; class Chitinivibrionia; order Chitinivibrionales; family Chitinivibrionaceae; genus Chitinivibrio; species Chitinivibrio alkaliphilus. The sequence goes on from NZ_ASJR01000004.1 coordinate 14,638, forward strand.
CATTGTATTTGTTTTTTCTCTGTTTTCTGTTATTGCCATGTTTCCCTTTGTCCTTTCCGACGAGAGAATTCCCCAAGGAGATGAGGTTGCACTTCTTCTACTTATTGGTCTCAGTGCTGCAGCGGGGCAGCTTTTTCTTACGACATCCTATCGTTTAGGAAAAGCCTCGGAAGTCTCCATTTATAACTACTCCGGAATTGTTTTTGCTGTGTGTATCGATATTTTCTTATTTCAGACGATCCCTTCTTTTTTTACGATCCTTGGCGCTCTCTGTATTACTGTTGCGGGCATTGTTGTATATTATGGGGGGCGAAAAGAAAACTAATAAAACCAGTAACATAATCGGTAGTACAGGCAAAATACCGTTACTACGGGGGTGCAATAATGCGAATGCTGTTTTTAATTTTGGTTCTATGTGGTATGTCTTTGTCATCTGAGCTTGCTGAGATTGTTTCGCAGCGCTTAGACAAGCCCCTCCGGTTTTCCTACGATCTTGAGATTTATTGGGATGTGCGCGAAGTGACCACCAGGAGTAGCGGAGATGTTATTCTTGATCAGCCGCGGCGAAGTTTTCGTTTTTCCGGTAATGATACAGAATGGGTGAGTGACGGGATTACGGTATGGCAGTACAGCGCCGGCACAGATCAAGTGGTGATACAGGACTATCTCGATTTTGACCCAACCCTGCACCCGTCAACCATGCTTCGTCGTTTTACTTCATATGATTTTGAAAAGGTACGTGATTCTGCGGGTACCTCTGTGTATCAATGGCAGGCACCACCTGATACGCTGGTGGAGTATCAGCAGATTGATGTTTATGCAGACATTTCTGCGCGGCGGTTAGATACGATTCGGTTGGTGGACCGTGACAATAATATCAGCACGTATCGCATTACGTCATTTAAAGAAAAGACCGATCTTTCGGAAGATCTCTTTGAGTTTACTCCTCCCCGGGGGGCGCATGTTATCGATAATCGATAAGGGTGTCCTTTGGGGGCTTCTGTGTGTTGCAGTGGCTGTACAGGGGGCTCCTGTGGCGTTTCGTGAAGATATTACCCTCTCTTCAAACGAAATTGTTCAAGCAGCTCATGTACATGATGGTGAAGATATGGTTCCCCTTATCATAAACGATGAGGGAGTTATGGTTGCTGTCTCTGAAACATCCCCTTTTTCTGGTGTTTCAGGCTTTTCATATGTGTGGCATCCCCTTCGTTTACAAGAACTTGGTTTGCCTGACGACTTGGCTCCACCCCTCTGGGTGCCCCGTATGGGTGCTGTGGGAGAGGGCGCGTTTTTCCTCCGAGATTTTTCAGAAGACTCCCTGCGCGTGGCAGCACTGCCACGTGGGGCATGGGATGAGGTTCAGAGTATTTCCTTACCAGCGGAGTCACGTCGTGGCTTTTTTGGTGTTGCCCCCGTGGCAGATGCGGACGGTGTTTGGATCCCCCTCAATTATGGCGGAGTTGTTCGAGCTATCTGGGAAGAGTCGGGTGATTTTCAGTGGGATCTGCAAATGATTCCCGGCGATACGGTACACACCTTGCGCGACGATTCTTTGTTACAGCCTGAACCTGACTCGGTTGCTGATACGGCTCGGGTTCGGTCTATCTACCCCGTAGAAGATTCTCTCTGGGTGTTTACAGCAACGCCGGTCTCGTGGGTTTTTACCGATTCAGCTTGGAGTGATACGACTCTCTTTGCCGACGCGTCCCTGCTGGGAATGGAGCGTTCTCCCGCGGGGCGAACTACCTACTATGGGAGTATCGGAACTACCCCTGTGTTATATGTTGAGGGGGTTTCTGGTGAATTTGAGCAATATGATGTGCCGAATCTCGGTGCTCTTACCTATGGTGATGATTCAACCCTTATTGTCTTTACCACAGAATCGCAGGGACGTTTTTATTCCATAGAAAATACTGACCCAAAGCAAGAGGTATCTTCGTGGCAGCGCTCGTACAATGCTGTCTTTGACACCGCCTTTGTTTTGCAGGATCCCCGCGTATATGGTGTTGATCTCGTGGCGTATGCTGATTCTTTCTACCTTTCCATTGCAACCTCAGACGGAGCGTTGTTTGGGGCTTTTGACCAGCTTGAACGGGCCCCGGAGTTTACCCTCTTTCGCACTGATCGTCCGGTGCGTTCAGATTTGCGAGAAGTCTATGCGCAGCCCTCCATCTTGAATAACCGCTTTGATCGGGTTCTTTTTGTGTACTCCTTGGAGGAGGCGTCCACCGTTACTATTGATATATTTGATGCAAATATGGATTTTGTTTGTCGCATTGTCGATGAAGAGCAGCGTTCCCCTGGAGGAACACAGCATAGTACAGATCGCCGGTATGATAGCTGGGATGGTACTCGTAATAATAGTGGTGGAGAGCGGGTCTCCCCCGGGGTGTATATATTCAGAATTCGAACAGGCGGAGGGGAGCAGGCCTTTGGAAAAGTCGTTGTTGCAAAAAATTAAGATCCTGAGTATCCTTCTTCTCAGTGGCCTTGGGCTGTCTGTTCTTGCCTCTGGTCGTGGCGGTCGTGGTGATGCGCTTATGCGGGCTCCCATGGGGGCCTATGCAACGTCGCTTGGTGGTGCCGCAACGGCGAGACCTGCCTTCGGAGATGCGTGGTGGAATCCTGCATACTCCGCATCTCGACAGGCAAATCATCTCTCCGCTGGGGTTGCTCGAAAAAGTCTTGATCGGGGAGAACATTTTCTTGCCTACGATGGGGCTGTTTCCCAAAGCCCCTTTGGCTACTCAGTTCTATTTCGCCATAGTGGCTTTCTGGGGCTTGATTCCCTTCGTGATGATCAGGGAGAGATTCTTGAATCAGGGGATAATTACTCTCTCATGCTGATGGGTGGGCTCTCCTTTCGTGTGCAGGATGATCTTTTCCTGGGGGTGTCTACGGGGTGGCGGTATAATACTCTTCCCACAGATTTTCATGGAACAGAAATAGAACAGCGAACCTCCTCTGGCTTTGGCGGTATTTCTCTCTTTGCCATGTATACAGGGCTATCAAATCTTACCGTTTCCGGTGGTGTTCGTGAACTATTTCTCGATCAGTCCTGGAGCAGTGATGACGCAACGGCAATCTATTTTGCTATTGAAGATACGGCCCTCACTCCATTTACCGTATCTCTACAGCACGATCCTGTTTTTTCAGCAGAGGCGCTTTCTTTTTCCTACGATGTTGATGTCTATCTTTTTTCTCACGGGTTTCAGCGGCTTGATCATCCCTTTCTTATGGCTAATATGGGGGTAGAGTGGGGGGCAAATGAAGTAGTACAGCTTCGTGCTGGGGTGATGGATATTCTTCTGGATGGCTTTGTGTTGAACCCCGATGAAGAGGTGCTTTCTGAGAAATATCGCCCTCTCTTCACGGGTGGTTTTGGGGTGCAGACAGATTCCATAATCGATTTCTACTCCATGGTACTTAATTACTCTCTTCGGGGCAGCTCTGTGGGGGCGGGATTTGATCATGCCGTCGATTTTGTATTTCAGTTTTAAAGGACTTGGTATGTATCTCATATTTCTTCTTCTGTTTCTCTGTAGTGTGAGTGTGCATGGTCGGGACTATTCTTGGGCGGGGCGGTCTGGGTTTCAGTTTCTTCGTCGCCCCGTCAGTATCTCGTCTTCCGGTATGGGGGGTGGGGGAACGGCCGATGTTTCCGATTTTACACGATATATTAATCCAGCCCTTGCCGGTGATATGGAGGGGCCGGAGTTAAATATGGCCTTTGGAAACACAACCTTTCAAGATAATTTGCGTTTTAGTGGAGAAATGGCTTTTCCCTTTGGCAGTTACTTTTTTGGTATCACCATGCTGAATCATAGGATTGACGATATCTATTTGACTGGTGATCTTCAAAGCGAAGTTCCTACGGTTTCAACAGCGTGGCAGAGTTCTGACTTTTCTGTGACAGCAGGGGTTAATAGAAATCGCTATTTCCGATGGGCCGTATCTCTTGGCGGGGCATTCGAAGAGTTTGACGGGTATCGGGCGGGGGCCTTTGTGGCATCGGCTGGTACACAGGTTCGTTTGTTGGAAGAGCAGCTCCTCCTCGGATTTTCCGCATTGAACCTTGGTCAGAGTACCTCATTTCTGCGCGACTCAACCGATTTGGGAGATGGTGAAGATCTTCCACGGACATTTCGTGCCGGTGCTGCGTGGCGTACCTCCCTGGGCGAAGTTCGTGTACAGCCCTTTGCCGATATTGTATATTATCATACCTATGATCCTGATGACGGTGTGCGAGAAAATATCTCTGACAGGGTTTTCTATCCCCTTGGGCTTGTGGTGACCCCGGTAGAATGGATGCGTTTGCGGGTTGGGAAAAATCTGGGCCATGAAACCGATCTTGTTGCCTTCGGGACAACCCTGCAAGCGGACTACCTCTCCGCTCGACTGGCCTTTGCAGTACAGGATTTTGACGGGGCTCGACATATGGAATGGAACCTCGGTGTCGGCTTTGATATTGGTGGGTTTGCGCAACAGGAAAAATAGATCCTATTTCGTTATACAAGGAGTGTGTATGAAGCAGTGGGTGATTCTCGTAATACTCTGTGTGGTTCCGGTGTGGGCCAATCAAAACCTCGCCTTTCATCAAGAAAGTCAGAACATCTATGTGGGGATTCACCCCGCTTTTGGTTCGTATGGTTCTGTGGGAGTTTCCGGTGTCTATGAACGAGGGGTGATTAACGATATGTTTTCTCACGGTGGTGAGGTAAAACTCCATGTTGGGGGCTTTGGTATGGCCGGGTTGTACCGGTTTAACTTTCACCCCTTTGGTGTTCCTGATGCCAACGTTGAGGTGGCAGATGTGATGGATTTTTATACCGGTCTCTCGACGGGACTCTGGTTATCTAACAGGGTTGGGTTTATGTTCTCTCCCATGATTGGAACAAAATACTATTTTACTGATACCATTGGTGGTTGGTTTGAGGTTGATTTTTATGGGATTGATCTCGGGATAGCAATTGTTCTGTAAGATAAAAGAGGTGTAATGGCGAAGAAACAAAAGGGTGTATCAACTAAGAGCGGTATCACCCGTATTAGCAAAAATCGCAAGGCCTATCATGAGTATGAGGTACTCTCAACATATGAAGCAGGTATGGTACTTACGGGAACAGAGGTAAAAGCGCTGCGTGCAGGGAAGGTCAACTTATCCGATGGGTTTGTGCGCATTGAACGTGGCGAGGCATTTTTATATAATGTTCATATTGGGCAATATGAGAATAGTGCTGTGTATGCCCACTCGCCAGAGCGTGTTCGGAAGCTTCTCTTAAAGAAAAAAGAGCTCCTGTATCTCTTTCAGCAGACCAATAAACAACCTTTGACACTAGTTGCACTGGAAATTTATATTAAGAAACGCTGGATTAAATTAAAAATAGGCCTTTGCCGAGGACGCAAGCTGTATGATAAACGTCAAAAAATTAAAGAACAAGAGAGCACGCGGAAGATTGCTGCTCTTATGAAACGTGGATGATGAGAATATACAGTACCCTCCTTGTGTTTTTGTGGATCACCTCGCTCCACGGCCTTTCTCTTGTAGGTCTCAGCGGGAAACCGTACTCCCTTGATACCATTACCCGTGAGGGGCGTTCCTTCATTCGTCCAGCCCAAGTGTGTGATTTTTTACGATTTTCCGCCACGACAGAACAAAATTCCTTTACCCTTGTTTCTCAGGGTGATACGTTACTGGTTGACGGTCATTCAGGAGTTGTTTCTCATACGGGGGATACTCTTTCCCGGGCACGTGTATACGTGGAAGATTCTCTCCTGTTTATGGAAGCCCGCTCTTTCTTTTCCCTGTTGACAGAGCTCACCTCCTTTTACTTTGTTTTTCAAAAAGATACGGTGCTTGTATCGCGAGAGCCACAGTTGCCCTTCTATGATGTATCAGGGGTTGTTGTTGTAGATCCCGGTCATGGGGGGCGAGACCCCGGGGCCATTGGTCCACAGGGAACCTACGAAAAAGATGTAGTTCTCAGTCTTTCAAAAGCTCTTCGCGATTACATAGAATCCGTTTCTCATATTACGGTGTACCTTACTCGTGAAGAAGATGTCTTTGTGCCACTTATGGACAGAACCGCCTTTGCAAATGAAAAGCAGGCAGATCTATTCCTCTCGGTCCATGCCAATGCTGCCTTGGACAATAAAAATGCCCGTGGATACAAACTCTTTTTTCTTGCTGAAGCAGAAACAGAGATGGAACGGCAGGTGGAAGAGCGCGAAAATGCTGTTATTGAGTATGAAACAACCGATGCAAATCGAGGAGTTATTGAATCAATTCTTTCAGATATGATGTCCACGGAATATCAAAAGGAGAGTCAGGAGTTTACCATACACTCTCTGGAGACGTTGGATCGATCTGTGCAGAGTGTTGCCCCCTTTGGAAATGGAGTGGGGCAAGCAAACTTTTTTGTATTGCGCGGTGCAGAGATGCCGGCGGTGCTTGTTGAGTCAGCTTTTATTTCTCATCCTGAGGAGGAGAAAATCTTACGTACGTCCTCGTTTTATGAAGAATTTGGCTCCGCTCTCGGGTCGGCGGTCGTCTCTTTTCTTGAAATAAATGGTTCTTTCTATGAGTGATTCACGACCCATTGCAGTTTTTGATTCCGGGTTAGGTGGCTTGTCCGTTGTACGGGAGTTATTACAATTGGTTCCCGGTGAGGATATTATCTATTTTGGTGATACCTTGCGTTGTCCCTATGGGAGTCGCTCTACAGAAGCAGTTCGCGAATTTGCCCAAGAGGTGGCCACGTATCTTCTCTCACAGGATGTAAAGCTCTTTGTGGCAGCGTGTAACACGGTGTCTGCCACTGCCCTTGATGCGATTGAAGCATGTGTTGGCGGTATGATCCCCGTCATCGGTGTGATAGAGCCGGGAGTGAAGGCAGGGATGGAATCATCATCGCAAAAATGTATTGGAGTTATTGGGACTCGTGCAACCATCGCCTCTCGTGCCTATACCAATCTTTTTTACACCTATGATCCTCTCATTACCGTATATGAAAAGGCTTGTCCCTTGTTTGTTCCCTTTGTTGAAGAGAATATTCTCCGGGGAAAACTCCTGGAAATGCTCATTGATGAGTATCTTGACGAATTGGTAGATCGTGGGGTGGATACGATTGTCTTAGGATGCACCCATTACCCCCTCTTAAAAGAGTCTATTCACTCTGTGGTGGGTGGTCGCGTCTCCATTATCGATTCTGCGTGGTGGACCGCGCAGGAAGTGCGCCAAATGCTTCATACACGGGCACTTTTCTCTCCCAAAGAGCAGGGGGAGCACCTTTTCTATGTAACAGACATAACACGTAATTTTACAGCCGTGAGCCGTTCGTTCTTAGGACGTGATGTGAATGTAAAAAATATAGACTTACACAGGGAATTGCGAAAATTAAATAAGGAGATATAGATATGGCTGGACATTCAAAATGGGCTAATATAAAGCATCGTAAGGGTGCACAGGATGCTAAACGGGGCAAGGTGTTTGGGAAAATTATCCGTGAAATAACCGTGGCGGCCCGTCTTGGCGGGGGGGATCAGGAAACAAACCCGCGCTTGCGGACTGTCCTTATTAAAGCCAAGTCAAACAATATGCCCAACGACACCATTGACCGTGCTATTGCTCGTGGAACCGGTTCTGATGATTCTGTTCAATATGAAGAAAAAGTTTTTGAGGCGTATGGACCGGAGGGGGTTGCCTTTGTCATAGAAACCCTTACGGACAATATTAATCGTACGGTGAGCGAAGTTCGCCATGCCATAAATAAGCACGGCGGGAATCTTGGTACTGATGGTTCGGTGTTATGGATGTTTCGCAGACAGGGGGTAATTTCTCTTTCTGCTGAAGGAATTGAGGAAGAGGAGCTCATGGAGACAGCCTTAGAGGCAGGAGCATCAGATATTGAGCAGGATGGTGCGTATTTTGTTGTTTTTACTGATCCAGGAGCATTCTCCGATGTAAATGATGCTCTTGAGCAGCAATATACCTTAGAAGAGAGTGATGTGAAGCTTATACCGGAAAATCATATTCGTCTCACCAGTGATGAAGCCATTGAGAAAGTCTTTACCTTTCGAGATGCCTTGGAAGATCTCGATGATGTACAGGCGGTACATGGCAATTTTGATCTCCCATAGCTTTCTGTATTACTCCGTGAAACCACCTGTTTGAGAGATTCTTTTTGGGTAGGGACCGAAGAGAATTCACGGGTGGTTTATCCATCTGTTCGTAAGTTGTATCTTTTTTGTGATCGGTGATTTATATTTAAGAAAATTAGTTTTCCCGAGAGGGCTCTATGTGGTATTATCTGGGTGCGATTGTATTTTTGTTATTTGGACTGCATGTGTTTTGGGCGGGACGAAAGCCATGGCCTACGGAGAGTGATTATGGAAATCGTCTTTTTTCTATTTTAAGTTTTACTATTCTACAAAGTATCTCAGCTCTGTAAAACGAGCTGAACGGGGGAGCGGTTTTGAAGACTATTTCCGTTCAATGCGAGCCCCTTCCTATGAAACTCCCTTAGCCGATTCAACTGAAGTAACTATCAGTTCCGTGGGGGATCTAATGACCCGTCGTGATTTGGCTGCGCCTGCATCACGTCGTTTATGGGATGAAATTGGTGACTCCCTGTTTTCCGCAGATTTTGTCACCGGAAATTTAGAATTCCCCATAAATCCACATACCCAGCACTATCGTATTTTACGGTACTCCGTGCGGGAAGAGTTTGCTGAGCCTTTTATTTCTCTTCCCCCGAAAGGCGGGTTTGATTATTTCTCCCTTGGTAATAATCATATAAACGACTCTTATGCTGAGGGGGTGCGAAATACCATGGAGTATCTGGATGCACATTCTATACTCCATAGTGGGTGTTCGGCCGTTGAGGAAGACATCGATACGTTTCCCATTGTTGATATCAACGGTATTTCCGTAGCTCTCCTCTCATACACCTTTACAACCAACGGGGTTGAGTTAGAAGATGATTTTACCTATGGAGTTAATCTTGTACGGTTCAATGCTCTCGATGATGCAGACTACGATCCATCTCTGATCCATCGCCACATAGAAAAGGCTCGCCAAGACGGTGCGGATCTCATTGTCTGTAATATCCATTGGGGGATAGAGTTTGAGTACTACCCGTCAAAACGTCTTGTCTCACGGGCTCATGATCTCCTTGAGGCGGGGGTTGATGTCATTGTTGGGCATCATCCTCATATTTTGAATCCTGCTGAATGGTATACCACTAAGGATGGACGAAATACCCTCTGTTGCTACTCCTTAGGAAATCTCACATCCTTCGCTCTGAAGCGGCCTACAATGAAACTCTCAGAGATCGTGAAATTTTCCGTTGAAGCGGGCAACGCGAGTGATGGTTCACGAAAAATTCGTCTGACCGGTGCCACCATAGAGCCAACATTCTTTTGTAAGCATGGCTTTGGTAAAAAGGCTGATCACCGTATTCTTCCCTTGTTTAAAACCTACGAAGAGCTTGACAGTCGTTCTGATTTGACGCCCTGGCAAAAGTATCAGATACGCCATGTGTATGCAGAGTATCAACAGTATTTTCTGCAGAAAGATGCCTTTACATACGTGTAGTAATTAGAACCTTTCGAGAGTTTCCTTTTACGAAGAAGCGCCCTTATATATTTTAGTCCTCTTTGTTTTTTACAGGAGCAGAAGTGACAAACCGTAAGCAGAATAGAACCGAGCAGAGAGAAAATAAACAACGACGGCTTGAAAAACAGAATCGCCCGGGAAAGCCACAACCTTCAGTAACACCACCGAGCAATCCCATGAAAACCATGTTTGTCTGGGTACTTGTTGTTGTTCTTATGGTGGGCTTGCTTCGTGCTCTTGATCCTGCGGGAGATGGGGTTGTTGAGCTGAAATACAGCGAGTTTACCCGGCTTCTTGCTCTTTCAGATGGTAGTATGAAGGAAGCCGAGGATACCTCAGCGGTAATAGAAGAGGTGCAAGTAACTCTCAGCGGACTTCGTGCAAATCTCATGGGCTCTGTGAAAGATTCGCGTTATTTAGAAGAGGTTCTTGAGGAGGGGGAGCCCGTGGAATCACCAGAGTTTACGGTGGTCCTTCCCTTTGTAGATAGTCATATGTTATCCTCATGGGAGAATCGGGGGTTTTCTGTTTCCTTTAAAGAACAGGAAGTCTCATTTTGGGAAATTCTTCTGTCTGGATGGCCAGTACTGCTTCTTATTGCATTTTGGTTTTTTATGTTTCGCAATATGCAGGGCGGGCAAAAAGGAATGTTTAGCTTTGGCAAATCACGGGCAAAGCTTCATAATAAAACTAAGACCAGTGTAACCTTTGATGATGTTTCCGGGGCTGAAGAGGCAAAGGATGAACTTGCCGAAGTGGTTGATTTCCTAAAGAAACCGGAGAAATATCAACGAGTGGGTGGAAAAATACCGAAGGGGATTCTTCTACTTGGGCAGCCGGGGACGGGGAAAACGCTTCTTGCCAAAGCCGTGGCTGGTGAAGCTGATGTGGCTTTTTATTCTATCAGTGGTTCTGATTTTGTTGAAATGTTTGTTGGGGTGGGGGCATCCCGCGTACGAAATCTTTTCGAAGAGGCAAAGAAGAACTCGCCCTCTATTGTCTTTATTGATGAAATTGATGCAGTGGGACGTCAACGTGGGGCCGGTCTTGGTGGTGGCCATGATGAGCGTGAGCAAACATTGAATCAGATGCTGGTGGAGATGGATGGGTTTGAACAAAACTCCGGTATTATTCTGATTGCCGCAACAAACCGCCCCGATGTTCTTGATCCCGCCCTCTTGCGTCCGGGGCGATTTGATCGTCAAATTGTGGTTGATTCTCCTGATCTCCGTGGACGGCAAGGGATACTTGCGGTGCACACAAAAAAAATTCCCCTAGGTGATGATGTATGCTTACAAACAATTGCGCGGGGTACTCCAGGGTTTTCCGGAGCAGATCTTGCAAACTTGGTAAATGAAGCAGCTCTTCTCGCCGCCCGCTTTGATCAAGCAAAGGTTACCATGCTGGATTTTGAAGAAGCGCGTGATAAAATACTCATGGGTATGGAGCGCAACAGTAAGATCTTAACGGAGTATGAGAAAAAGACCACGGCATATCACGAAGCAGGGCACGCCATATGTACCCTCCATTGTGCCCATGCAGACCCGCTCCATAAGGTGACAATTATTCCTCGTGGCCGTGCCTTGGGGGTAACCTTCTCCTTGCCCGATGAGGATAAGCACAGTTACAGTAGAGATTACATGCTTGATCGTATTTGTGTTGCCATGGGTGGTCGTGTGGCGGAGTTATTAGTCTTTCAGCAGATGACAACGGGGGCGTCAAACGATATTAAGCAGGCTACGGATATGGCCCGTAAGATGGTTTGTGATTACGGCATGAGCGAGTTGGGACCAGTGGCCTATGGGAAGAATGATGAACAGGTGTTTCTCGGTAAGGATATTTCGCGTCAGCGTGATTTTTCTGAAAGAACTGCTGAGCGCATCGATGAGATTATTCGAAAAATTATTGAAGAACAAGAAAAACGGGTCTATGATATCTTTGAGACGCATCGTGATGAACTTGATTGTCTTGCCGAAGCCTTAATTGAACATGAACATTTGGATAAAGAAGAAATTGATATGGTGCTTCGCGGGGAAAAAATTACGGTGAGTAAGAAAAGTCGAATGGCACGTATTTTTTCATTGCGTAAACGTCGAGAGAGCGAGGCGGAAAAAGATCGTGATTCTGGGCAATATGCGTCGGAGGAAGATCGTAATAGCAAGGCGGAAGACATCTCTGATTCGGAAGACCTTCCTTCCGATGATTCAAAGTAGATACGGGGAGAGTACATGGGCAATGAGCCGCGACCATGGAATGTAATGGGAATTCTCAACGTTACGCCGGACTCCTTCTATGATGGTGGTACATATACGGACTGTGTTGCAGAGCGGGCGCAGCAAATGTATGATGATGGTGCCGTTGTAATTGATGTTGGCGGCGAGTCGACGCGCCCCGGTTCATTGCCTGTATCTGTGCAGGAGGAGTTGGATCGTGTAGTGCCTGCTGTTGAAGAGATTTTGCGTACCGTTCCCGTACAAATTTCCGTTGATACAACAAAAGCAACTGTTGCCCGCGCAGCGCTTCGAGCGGGGGCGACCATGGTGAATGATGTCAGCGGAGGTCGATTTGATCCTGATCTGCCCAGGGTTGCAGCTCAGGAAGATGCCTCTGTGGTTGTAATGCACAGCCGAAAAACCCCCCGCGATATGCAGGAAGATCCCTCCTATAAATCAGTCTTAGAAGAGGTGGCGCAAGAGCTCCAAGAGGGAGTTACGCGGTATGTCTCTGCAGGGGTTGCTCACCACAATATTATTATTGATCCGGGAATCGGCTTTGCCAAAACGTATTTCGATAATATCGCCCTCTTAGGGGGGTTGTCATCACTTTCTCTGCCCTATCCTCTTTTAATCGGTACGTCGCGGAAGTCATTTCTCGGAGCAATAACCGGCCGTGATGCTGCTGACCGTCTCGCCCCTTCTTTGGCAACGGTTGGACATGCCTATACACAGGGAGTTCGATGGTTTCGAGTGCATGATGTTGCAGAAACGGTTGATTATTTAAAGACCCTTGATTTTCTTACCACTGTGTCACCACAGGAGTAGCTTGCTATGGAAAATCTGCAGCGCCTGAGGCGTATACGAAGAGTATTTTTCTTGCTTCTTGCGCTATGTCTTATGCTACTTCTTTGGATGTATTTCCTGGGACAAGAGGCCTTTCGTCGTGAAGAGCAGGTCGCTGCCCATAGTCGTGCCCGTGCTGATAGCCTTGCCCGTGCTGATAGCCTAGCCCGTGCTGATAGCCTTGCCCGTGCCGATAGTCTTGCCCGTGCTGATAGCCTTGCCCGTGCTGATAGCCTAGCCCGTGCTGATAGCCTTGCCCGTGCTGATAGCCTAGCCCGTGCTGATAGCCTAGCCCGTGCCGATAGCCTTGCCCGTGCTGATAGCCTAGCCCGTGCTGATAGCCTTGCCCGTGCTGATAGCCTAGCCCGTGCTGATAGCCTTGCCCGTGCTGATAGCCTTGCCCGTGCTGATAGCCTTGCCCGTGCTGATAGCCTAGCCCGTGCTGATAGCCTTGCCCGTGCTGATAGCCTTGCCCGTGCTGATAGCCTTCAGGCTTTGCAGGAGCGGTGTAAAAAAGATACCCTCCCTCCATGGACCTATTTGCAGCCGGCGCCGGGACGATATGACGAGTCTCTCTCTGTGACCTTACAGAGTGTAACCGAGGATGCTCGTATTGAGTGGCGTTTTTCCACAGACGATACATTTCGTTTATATGAAGGGGAGTCTATTGCAATTGCTGATTCCGTAACCATTGTATATCGCGCTGAAGATCCATGTGGAAATGTTTTTTCACCCCGTGAAGGAACGTACGAAATTATCCCTCGAGAAAACCCTTGTCCAGAGGGAATGGTGTATATCACTCATGGAGGGGACCCCTTTTGTATTGACAAATATGAATGGCCGAACCGCGCCGGTGAGCTTCCCGTAAGCAATGTTTCCTTAGGACAAGCACGTGATTCTTGTTTTTCCCGGGGGAAGCGTCTTCCCACAGCAGAGGAGTGGCAGAGGGCGTGTGAAGGCCCGTATGAATGGCAATACCCTTACGGTGATACCTATGAGGTCTTTCCCTGTAATATTCGCAGTGAACGCCCGCGTCCTGCCGGGTATTTCCTTGGCTGCAGAACCTGGGATGGTGTCTATGATATGGTTGGAAACCTCGCTGAATGGACAAATACTCCCTCCGATGTCTCGCCCGGCTTCTTTGTTGTGCGTGGCGGTTTCTGGGAGAGTGGTCGCCGGGCCGATTGCAGGGTAAGTCGTCACAGTTATTACCCACAAAATCCACACAACCCCGTGGGGTTTCGCTGTGTTACTACTCCTGAGGATAGGAATTGATTGTGGGAAAACTAACTATTTTGGTGATACTGGGTATGGCGTGCACTCTTGCGGGGGTTGAACGTATCCTCCATGATGTATATCCGGAAGAATTTACCCCACTCTATGGCCTACGTCATCAAAGCTCACCTCTAATCACTCCGCCCCATGATCTTCTGGGAGCTCCCTCCTTTGGTACCGTGCGTGACACCACGGAGATTGATTTCGAAAATCGATCAATAACCTTTCGCGTATATGATACCTTGACAAATACCCCGCTTCGCACGGTCCATTATACGGAGCTTTCCCAATACCTCTCCGATATGATGATAGAGGGAATTGAAAATAGTTGGAATGAACATCTCTCCGAGCAAGGAGTGGAGGCGCGGCGGCGACGTGCCAGGGAAGAGGATGATCTTACCTTTGCTCTTCCCACGGAGTTGCCCTTGTGGGCACGAAGAATACTGGGTGATGAGCCGCCACAGCTGAGTATTTCCGGTTCACAGTCACTGCGTGTTGGATATGAACGTACTGTTTCTGGTACTGTGGGAGATGAATCAAATTTTGATCGCAGCTCCAGTCCGGTCTTTGAACCCACGAGTGATTTTCGTATTCAGGGGTCGGTAGGGCGGCTTCTCGATATGGAGATTGTCCTTCGTGGAGAAACGGGAAGTGATGCCTTTTCAGATCTTGATGACCAGCTGAGTGAGATTCGCCTTCATTACCGAGAAAGTTATCCAGGGGAATTGGAAGATGACATTATTCAGGAAGTTGAGTTAGGGCGTACTAATTTCAATCTTCCCGGTTTGGGGTTAATCGGGTATCCCACAGGAGGAGAAGGGCTTTTTGGGGTAAAGGTGAAATCGAGAATTGGCCCCTTGGATCTCACCACTGTTTTAAGTACGGAGCAGACCGAAAGCAAGTCTGAACGTATTGATTTGACGGCGGGGTCTCGACCGGTGATAATTAATGAAAAAGATTATGTTCAGAATCGTTTTTTCTTTGTTGATACCTTGTATCGTGAAATATACGCACGGGAATTAACCGATGAAGCCCGGGTGAATGAATATCTGCAAGAGCAGGGGCTTACGTCCATTCCTACGGTTGAACGTCTTGATATATATAAAGAGATCCCCTTGAGCAGTAGTGATGGGGATACGCGGGATCATTTTATTGAGTATGCAGACCCTGATGGTCAGCTAAGTTTTGGCCGATTTCGCCGGCTCAATCCCATGGATGAATATGAACTTGACAGAAATTATAATATTATTCGATTTAATAATAGCTTACGTTCTTCCAGCCGTGTTCTTATGTCTGTGGAGTTTAGTGATGGTCATGAGGGAACGGGCCAGCCAGATACAATACGGGCTGAAATAGAAGGGGAGGAGCGAACTATCCTCACGGGGTTACGTGTGTTGAAAAACCCTGAGAGCGATACCTACATGGACAACGAAGAGTTTCCTCTCATGTTGCGTAATGTTTACAGTATTGGACGAGGTGATCCATCGGGGTTTGAATTTGATATTAAGCGTATTAACGATGATGGTCGTTCAAGCCGGCGCAATAGTGATGACGACCTGTTCATTGATCTCATGGGGCTCACCAGTGATGGAATTATTGACCGAAATAACTCTACGATCTTCGATCATGAGGCAGGGTTTGTTTTCATTCCGCCTTATATGAGTGATGAGATAGATGATGACCAACGTGTTGATCCTCTTCATCCATTTACCAATAGAAATTTGGGAACCAACCGTAATGATGAACCAAATGTGAATGATGCAATTTATGATCCACGAGCACGGAACCTTGACAACCGCTTTGAAATACATACCGCAACGAGTGAGCGCCGGACCCGATTTAGTCTCGGATTTGGTCTTATTGAAGGCTCTGAGCGAATCTGGCATGGTGCGGATACCTTGGTACCGAATCAAGATTACACCATTGATGCCTTTACGGGGGAAGTTGAATTGGTATCTAACCGTGCACGAAGCTATAGCCACGTTGATGTTTCATATCAGCAGGAAGCCCTGTTTCTTCTCGATAAAAAGACTCTTTTTGGGATAAACGGGTATCTTCAGTTTCCAAATCTGGGACGAAACTCGTATCTCTCCACATCCCTTCTTATGTTACGAATGAGCTCTGGAAGTGCGACTCCACGTATGGGAACCGAACCCTTTAATCGCCTTTCGTACGGTACAAGTTTGCGCCTTGACTTTCAGCCGGAGTGGATGACCGCTGCGGTAAATACGATCCCTGGTATAGACACCGATGCCCGGTCTGGAGCGCGCTTTGATTTTGATATAGCCCGGAGTGTTGTGACCTCAAGCGTTGACCGGTCAGATGGTGCTTTTGTTGATAATTTTTCAACCAGCGCACGAAGTTTTAACCTTTCAAGCAACCATTTTTCATGGTATCGTTCTTCCCCACAGTATCATCCTACCCCCGAAGAGTATTTTTACAATCCTCCGGCATGGCATTTTTACTGGCATCGCCCCGTTGCAGGGGATAATCGTACGGAAAAACGTGATATTTACCCCAGTGATACTATTCGGCACCAAACAGAGTATGTGAGTACCCTCCGATTGACCGCACAACCCTTTCCGCCAGATCTGTCTCTTCAGGAAGGACTTGCTCAGGCAGATGAAGAAGTGACTCCCTGGGCGGGTATTATGCGTGGCTTGCAAGGGAGTCTTCGTGATCGGCAGGATGATCGGTACTTTGAGTTTCATCTTGGCCCGCATGAATCATCGGGAACCCTCTATGTAGATATGGGTGAGATCTCACAGGATCTCTCCCTTGATGGCGCACAGCCCAATAATCGGGAAGATTTTGAGAAGTTTTCCGGCACCTTGACTCCCGATGATGACCTTGGTCTCAACAGTCTTCCCGATAGCCTTGAATACTGGTGTTACCCTCGATGGGACGGGGACGGCTTTGTGTGGGATACCCTTCGCTATGGTGATGAGCGGTTAGGAAAATGGGCGGATGATCCTGCCCGCGACAATTTTCGTCTCTACGATTCGGATAATCGGAGCAATCGCATGTATGTGAACGGTACAGCGGGAAATATTGTGGTTAATGATCAGCCTGATCGGGAGAATTTTAACCAAGACGGCCGTTTTCTTGTGGGAAGCCAGTCTCAATACTTTCGTTACGAAATTAATCTTGATGATCTTGAAAACCATCCTTACACAGAACCGATTCGGCGCAGCGATGGATCTGAAACAGGGTGGTACCGGGTACGACTTCCCGTGAGTGTTATTGCCGAGCCGGATTCTATTGTCGGAGAGCCGGCATGGAGTGATATTACACAGGTGCGGATGCTCTGGAAAGATTTTGCTGATTCCTATGCAGACACAGCGTGGAAGACCCTTGAGTTTGAAGGGATGCAGTTTGTCGGAAATCAATGGACAGAGTATCTTGATACAGCCTTTGTTGCAGATGTTGATGAGGTTGAGGTAGGAAAGGTGATTGCCAGGACCCTTGATTCACGACGGACAGAACGATACGAAGAGCGAATTCCCGTAGATATTGATAGTACTGGCGGAGAAGCGGTTACGCACTATACATTACAAGTTGATTTTTCATCTATTGAGCCAGCCTTTACTTCTGATGATCAAGATTTCCACGGCGTTGAGCGCCGTTTCTCTCAGCAGGGAAGTCTCGACTTTTCCCCCTACTCAGATATCGAATTTTATCTCTGTGAGGAACGGTTGCCAGGAAGTCTCTCTTCTCTGGAAATAAACCCTGATAATGATGTGTGGTTTTCCCTGCGTTTAGGAAACAACGACTCTTCATATTATGAGTTTCGAACACGGGATCTTCCTTCAGGAGGGGAATGGAACTGGGAACAATTTCAGGTATCTCTCGATGCGTTAACACAATTGAAACTAGATTGGTTTAATACGTACGGTTCACGGTCCGGTGGTATTGATACGACCATTACAACCGATCAAGGGGAATTGCGCGTGTACAGCACTAATAATAACTACCCCTCGCTTAGCTCAATTCGATGGATTGGGGTTGGGGTGGTAAATCAGGATGCGCAGGAGTATGACGGGGTTATAAAGCTCACTGATTTTAAAAGCACGGGTATTAGTAACTACAAAGGGGTGGCCATGCGCTCCTCTCTTCGTCTGGATTGGGCTGACTTTATCGATAATACGATGAGTTTTGATTACCGTGATGCTACTTTTCGCAGTATGTCTGACAATGTGAATATGGCCAATAATGCCACCATGAGCAGTGGTATTAGCGGGGAAATTCGTCTTGATCGTTTCTTAGGTGATCGCCACGGATTTCGCGTGCCTGTTGGGGGGAGTGTAAATGCACGGTTGGAACGTCCCGTACAACGAGCAAACAGTGATATAGAGTTGCGTCAAGATGGATCATATGATGGTTTTCGCGATATGGGACGTGATTTTGGGGCTATTCTTATTGGGCGTGATTCGAGCGAAGCAACGAATGTGACCCCCTCTGAAGAGTATCAAAATATCAGTCGTGACTACACTTTTTATACAGGGTATGAAAAAAATCGTACCTCCGATGGGGTCTTAGGGCGGCTTATTGCTGACAGAATTAGCGTATCTTACGACTATTCCTATCGTGAAACAATAAACCGTCATGGACGCATTCCTCTGAATGAGCTTATGGATTATTCCCATTGGGGAATCGATTACTTCCATGCTGATATCTATGGGCAAACACGGCATAATTCCGCCCTATCTTACGATATGACCCCCGCTCGGCCTATTCGTGACCGTGCGTCGGCGCGGCCCTTTGCTGATCTCAATATCTCCCTCTTACGGGGGCTTCGCTTTAACCTGCTTCCCGAACAGATGAATCTTGATCTTATCGATTTTAGTTTTACCAGGACAGAGGACTATAGCTCCCTTGACGAGGTAGAGCAGAGTTCCTATGAGTGGGAGCCGGAGCGCCGCCTTCGTATGCAGCATGGCTTGTCCTTTAACTATCGTCCCATTGATCCTCTTACTCAGTTTCGCTACTCTCTCTCAGTGGATCGTAACTTTGACCGTTTTTTTAATCGGTGGGACGGCAGTTCATTCAGTGAGTTTTGGAATGAAGATGTTTTGTTTTCCCGTCAGCCCGAATGGCGAGACTATCACTTTCTTTTTTCGGAGAACTCCCGCCGCCAAAATGCTTCCATGAGTTTGAGTCCTGACATTGGTCGGTGGATAGATCTTTCAACGGATATCACAACCTCATACAGTCACTCCCTCGATCTTGCCTCCGATAGTACCGATTTAGATTCACGTGTATCAAATGAGTTTCGTGTTTCCAGCGGGCTTCATCTTCGCCGTCTCTTTCGGACACTTTCAGATCATATCGAAGGCAATCGGGAAGAGTCTCAAGGCAGTGTGGCAGGTAATATTGCCGATTTCTTTGATCTTGTAAATCTTTCAACAGTAAACCTTACCTACAGTGCGTCCATGGAGCTGCGTAATACGCGCATGACCCCGGCGTATTTTGATACATATTTGGGTGGAGACTATGTTGATTATTTTGCCTACACCCTTGGTGTTCATGGGCGTTCTCTTCGTGATATTATGACCGGTGATATGGATGATGAATCGTACTTTGGTGGAGTGCGGCATCGTAACGATTGGTATGATGGGGTTCAACGTAATACGGGAGATCGAAGAAATACAACACGTCGAGTTGAAGGGCGGACAAGTTTTGATATTCCCGCCTTAATTGATCTTCGTATTAACACTCTTTCCTTGCAGTGGAATCAGACCTATACCATAACCCCGGAGCTCACCCGTTTTGATACCACAACGACGTGGCCCGATTTTCGCATTGGAGCAAGTACCTCCTTTCTGGAAAATCTTGAGAATATTCGCCAAAATTTTCGAAGTTTTCGTTTGCGGACAGGGTATAATTTTAATAAGCGGCTTCGTAAGTATTCTACCTACTGGATTGATGATCGTCCGGGCAGTGAATATTTGGAAGACCATACCTTCCGCTATGGCTTTTCTCCTCTTATTAATATTGATGCGACCCTGCGTCAGCCCGGTATAAACGTTAAATACACCCTGAATAGAACCTACGATACCACCCTCACCATGTCCCATACCCTAGAGCCTGACCCCGATGTTCCCGGGCAACTACAGCTTGTATCAGAGTTTGATGGTGGTCGAAAGACCATATCTACGGTGCATTCCTGGGAAGCAACGTATCGAACGCGGGGCGAGTCGGGAAGGTCTGTGCAATTTTTTGAAGGTCGCCCCGTGGATGTTGTGGGAGACGTAACCTATCGTCTCAATATTTCTATTGATAAGAAAGAGCATCGTCGGCACCGTGCCGATAATGACGGCAACCGTTCAACGGAAGATATGGTAGAGTATGATGAACGAACCTTTACCCTACGTCCACGGGTGGAGTATACCTTCACCGATAAGGTTGATTTTTTGTTTTCCTATGAGATGCAGCGGCGCATTACCGGTGAAAGTCAAAATGTCCGTGATACGGATCGTCTCTTTGCGGAAGTAACTGTGCGTTTTTAAAATATTTTTCCTTAAGTTATCCCCTCCGTCGCCGATGGAATAATATAGACGGTTTAACTAAGGTGGAAACGATGCTGGGCAATATTTTATCACAAGGATCATCTGCAGGGGGAGGTCTTCCTACTTCTGTCGATAAAAAGCCGGGAGTGAAGCAACTTTCCCAAAAACAAGGGTTTTCCTATCAGGCAGACTCTTTCCAAATGAGTGTACGGGATTCAGCCGGTACAACCTACGATATTTCACTGTTGAAAGAACGCGCACAGAGTTTTGATTTTCAGAAGTATACTGAGCAGGATCAGGGTACTTTTGGTGATATTCGGGGGAAAAGTCAAGACTCTTTTACGCAGTTGCTTCAGACAAGTTACTCCTCCTATTCTCTTGAAATATCTGTTCAAAAGGACTCAGGGAGTACAGGCGAGCTCTCAACGGAAGAGCTCATTAATCAGCTTCCTGATAAATGGAAGCCCCAGGGAGTGGTTGATTCAATTATGAGCTTCGTACAGGGCTTTGAGGGCAAAACGGATGCTGAGGGGCGTGAGTTTTTCGAGATGACGAAAAATGCTGTTTTAAAAGGCGCCGAAGAAGCCTTAAAGAAGCTAGAGGGCTTCCCTGATTCTGTGGTTGGTGTCGCAGAGGAAACGGTACGTGCTCTGAAAGAAGCCTTGGAAAATTGGGGACAGGAGCGTGGGTGGATCTCTTCTGAGCAAGAGCCAACCGAACCAACACCCGATGCATCATCGGGCCTTGATATCACTGCATAAACGATAAAAGACCGCCTTAAAGCGGTCTTTTTTTTATACCAGACTTCCTGTGTTGATAAGACGAAGCATCTCTTGAACAGCTCGTTCGAGCCCAACAAAGACAGCCCGACTAATGATTGAATGCCCAATATTTAATTCGTTCATGTGAGGCAGTTGTGCAATGGGCGCTGTGTTGTGGTAGTTGAGCCCGTGCCCTGCGTTTACGGTGAAACCGAGTTTATGCGCATATTCCGAGGCTTCGCTTAGTTTTTCCAACTCTTCCTTTTGAGCAGCCCCCTGTGCGTTCGCATAGTATCCCGTATGAAGTTCTATATGAGTTGCACCGGTTTTTTTTGCTGCTTTTATTTGTTGAAAGTCAGGGTCAATAAAAATTGAGACAATCGTATTATTTTCCTGAAGTTTCTGGATGAGCGGGGAAATTTCTTTTTCCCGTCCTTGAACAATTAGACCTCCTTCTGTGGTACGTTCCTCCCGTTTTTCCGGAACAATTGTTGTCATATAGGGACGTACATCACAGGCAATGGAAACCATCTCTTCCGTAAGAGCCATTTCAAGATTAAGAGGACAGGTAATTGCCTCTTTCAGCACGTAAATATCTCGGTCAATCATGTGTCGTCGATCTTCACGTAAGTGGGCCGTAATGCCATGGCATCCGGCAATTTCTGCTACGGATGCGCCGTGTACTGGTTCAGGTTCAACTCCGCCGCGCGCCTGTCGTAGGGTTGCGATATGATCAATATTTACTCCAAGGGTGGCCATGGGAATACCTCCTGAGGTTATGGTAAGGGGGAAAGGTGAATACCCCGTTCTTCAAAGTACGGGGCTGCCTCTTCAAGGGCAGAAATAAACGCCGGTGTTGCAGCAACCCAGAGGGTAACGCTTCCTGATCGTATTGCCCGATCAGCAACCTGTTTGAGGCGTGGAAGAATATCTTCCTCTGTATCAGTATCAAAGGAGACATTTTCGTAGAGATAGGTGAGCCCCTGAGAACGGGCATCTTTTCGTTCTTGATCTGTGTTTGGGGCGGGTAACGCAGATATGGGGCGTCGGTCGTAAAAGGGGATATTACGTGCACTTAAAGCTTTGAAAAAGGTTTTTCTGCTGCGGGAATTACTGAGTACCCGTGATCCCCCAACAGAGGCAACTGCCCGGGTTGTGGGGGCGTTTCGCAAAATATCTGCAATTTTGAGTTCCATTTCACTCAAGTTATTATCCAGCATGATGGTGAAGCGGGAGCGAACGGTATTTCGATCAATCATAGATTCCAGGGGGATCTTTGTAAGAACTGCTTGATCATATCGTTGTAGGAGAGAATAGTAGTCTGTAGCGTTGTCTTTCCATGGGATGAGTACATAGGTAAAGCCACCGTAGGGGAAGGTGAGGTAGTCAAGACGATCGCTCGGTGAAAGTGCTTCTACGCCGTGTATAATAAAGTGAACCTCCCCCGTATGAGCCGCATAATATCTTCCTCGTTGCAGAATAACCCGAATATCTTCCTCATCTCTCCGACTGCTTTCAAAGTGCACAATTGTGCGTTCATTTCGCTCGTGCATGTAGGAGTCACTGAGGGAGTACGAGGTTCCCGAAGCACCTTGCTGAACCCGTTGCACAATCTTTTCCATGGGTACTCCTCGGGGAACAGTGCAGACAATCTCACGTACTCCCGTTGCAAGGTCGAGGGAGATAGAAAAATGATTTCGCTCCATCCCGTACTCTTTCAGCTTATATACGATGTTTCGTTCCAGATTGCTGAGTTTCTGTTCCAGGGCGTGTTGACTTGTGGAAAGTTGGGTTGTACTTTCCCGCAAGGAGAGAAGCATTGCCAAGAGAGCCACGGCAACAAAGAAAGTAATAAGGGCTATTTTTTTATTTTATCAGGAGTCATAGATAATTTCATTGTTGTAGGATGTTGCACGTAAAATAATTATTTTAACGTGTACTCAGGGATAGAAACCGATAATAGGATGTTTTATGAAAATACCGGTTGTGTTAGGCCCCACGGCAGTGGGGAAAAGTGGCTTCGCCCTTGAGGTTGCGGAAAAAATACAGGGGGAGATTGTCTCCTGTGACTCTCGGCAGGTGTATCGATTTATGGATATCGGGACGGCAAAACCCTCATTGCAAGAGCAGAAACGAGTCCCACATCATCTGCTTGATTGTGTAGATCCTTCCCATGAATATTCTGCCGTGCAGTGGGCAGAGGCTGCGCAACAGGCCCTTGATGACATCTGTTCCCGGGGGCGTATTCCCGTGATCTGCGGGGGAAGTTTCTTCTATTATCAGGTTCTTGCAGAGGGGGGGCGGGGCATGTCTCAAAAAAATGAGACCTTTCGTCGTGAATGTCATGCCCGTGAGCAGCAGTCACCGGGAGTTTTGTATGCAGATTTGCAGCGGGAGGATCCTCGTCGGGCTGAAAATATTCATCCCCATGACATCTACCGGACCATACGTGCCTTAGAAGCACGGTATTACCCGGCAGACAGGGTGAATGAATCTGTCGGGGGTGACCATGAGTTTGTACCTCTTGTTCTTACCCGTCCTCGTGCGGAGCTCTATGAGCGAATAAATACCCGTGTTGTCATGATGAAATTCCATGGTTTGATAGAGGAGTTTTCTGCTCTCCTTGCGCAGGGCTACGGTGAGAGTACGCCCGGACTGAAAAGTGTTGGATATAAGGAGTTATTTAATTATATTCATGGAAAGTGTTCTCTTGATGACGCCCTGTCTACAATTCAACGGAATACGCGAAGATATGCAAAGCGCCAACTGACATGGATACGTAATAAACTCTCTTCGAACTATGTATTCAGGGCAGATCAAACATGTTCTATGGAAGAGACTGTATTGCGATTGGTGCATGGAAAATACGAAAAGGAGTAGGGTGTGACACAACGATCGAGGGGTGATCAGGAACAGCTTCGTTTGCTTTCACGTATTGTACGGCAGAATGAAGTAATGATTAGCTTATTGCGAACCCTTTGCGGGGAGAAGAAAACAGAAGCCCGTGCGGCACGTGTTCCTGCTGCGGATCAGGGGACAGATGTACAAAGTACAAAGAAAAAGAGTAGTCCTGCCGATAGAAGGAAAGAAGAGGCCATCGCTGAGCCCCAAAAGACACCGCGTAAATCGGTTGACACTTCAGAAAATAATATTGGAGAGCCTGATCCATATGATCTCTTCGATCTAAAATAGATTTCTCAGGGAGAGCCCGTGAAGCTCCATTATTCGATTCTTATTCTTATGAGCCTTCTCATTCCCCTTGCGGGGAAGACGAGACAGAGTGCGATCTACCGTATTCCCCATGCAGACTTTCTTCACGGAGGGAGCCTGGCAAGTCAGTATCGCCTGGTGTTTCTCCATGATAGATCCGACGAGCTTGAGCATGTGCATATGGGAAGAGCTTCATTTGGGGTGAGTGAATATCTTAATCTGTCCCTTGACTGGACAGGAGAGGGAGTCTCCTTTGGGGTAAAAGGGCGCATTATGAGTGAGCTGAATGGGTGGCCCTCCCTTGCTATTGGAGTGCGCGATCTCTTTGCCAGCATGCCCATGGCATATGACTTACAGGATGTTGAAAAAGCGGAACGAACAGGGGAGCTTTTTATTGCGGCGGGACGGACGATTGATCCTTACGCAGTACGGTTTCACGGAGGAGTTACGAGTCTCCCTGATTCAAAGAGTGACCAGTTTAATCTTTTTGTGGGCATGGAAAAGCATATTGCCGGTTCTTTTTTTATTACGTTAGAAGGATGGAGCATGGCCGATCGGTTTCACCTGCTCTTTTCAAGTACCTTTCGGTTTTTAGAAGATGATCGCGGTGAAGTGGTCTTTGCCCTCACAGATCTTGAACATCTTCTGCGAGATTCACGGGGAAATACAAGCTTGGCCCTTCGCGATGACGGGCGCGATGATGGTGTTCGACCGGCCATATCCCTCGGGATTGGGTATACTTTTCCCACGGGGGTGGGGGAAACCGTGGCGTTTCGAAGTTTAGAAGATTTGTACCAGCAGGGACGCGACGATATGGATGCGCTCAAACAACGTCTAAGCCTGCTGGAAGATTCCCTGGAGGATCTTTCCGTACACCATGGTCATACCACGCATCGTGTCGATTCCCTTGCGGAGTATATTGCGTCCATAGATTCTCTCTCTCCTGAATATCGAGAGGTGTACTATATACTCGAAGATTTACATCGGCATTTTACCACACGCCCAGTTAATTACGAACGGATCCGTCGGTATCAGCAAGATATCTACGGCTTGGGAGATGCCGCTGTGGAGCCACTTCTTACAATTGTAGCACAGGAGGATGTGCCCGTTCCTATTAAATACCAGGGTGTCTCTGTTTTGGGGCATATGCAACGCAGTGAAGCGGTCCCCCTGTTTCTTGAACAGTTGGCAGAGAGTCAGGATAGTCGGTATCGGGTGGAGCTGATTGTTGCTCTCGGGTTTATTGGAGACCGATCTGCGCAGGATGTCATAGAAGAGCTTACTACTTCTGCAGATACCATGGTTTCTACGGCAGCGCGAGAGGTATTAACCATGTGGGAGACGGGGGCTGGAAGAGAAACCCTTCAGGAGCAAAGCCCCTTTACCATCGATCTTGAATACATTGAACAGTAATAGTAACCAATAATTTTTTCTAAAGGTAGTGCAGTGTATGTTTAAAGCAAGTCAGTTATCAGAAGGTAATATCATTATTTTTAATAAGGAACCGTACAAAATAGTGGAGATGAAAAATACCATGACCGGTCGTGGTGGTAACACTATTTCAACGGTATTACGTCATATCATTAATGGGACACAGGCAAAGCACCGTTTTAAA
This sequence comes from Chitinivibrio alkaliphilus ACht1, assembly GCF_000474745.1. Lineage (NCBI taxonomy): Bacteria > Pseudomonadati > Fibrobacterota > Chitinivibrionia > Chitinivibrionales > Chitinivibrionaceae > Chitinivibrio > Chitinivibrio alkaliphilus. The sequence goes on from NZ_ASJR01000004.1 coordinate 40,683, forward strand.
TCTGATGATAAGGTGGAACGCCCTTTTATTGAAAAACGTGATTTTGAATATCTCTATGCCGCAGGGGATGATCTTTTCTTCATGGATCTGGAGACTTTCGATCAGGTTGATATGAAGCTGGAAGAAGCCGGAAGTGCTGCAGGATACCTTATACCAAACACCAAATGTACCCTTGAAATATATGAAGGCCGCCCCATCGGGATTCAGGTTCCGAAAACAGTAGAGCTGAAGATTCTTTCCACAGAGCCAGTTATTAAGGCAGCAACCGCTTCTAATAGTTCTACAAAACCGGCAGAGCTTGAAACGGGAATTAAGGTGCAGGTTCCCATGTTTATTGAGGAAGGTGAAGTAATTGTTATTAATACGGTTACAGGAAAATATCAGGGAAGATCAGAGTCGTAGCCTTTTTATGGTGGTAAAATGAAAAAAAATCGGTATTTCATTGCCGATTTTTTTTATTATGCTATCATTCCCAAAAAGAGTAAAAGCACGTAGTAACTACCAAAATGAAAGGACTGTTATGGATACCTTTAACAGAGTGTCAGGGCATCCCAATGTTATGGCCATGGTGATGGCCGGGGGAGAAGGGTCTCGTTTGTATCCTTTGACGAAGGACAGGGCAAAGCCAGCGGTTATATTTGGAGGGAAATACCGAATTATTGATTTCGTTCTTAATAATTTTGTCAATTCAGGAATTTATAAAATTAAGGTGCTTACCCAGTTTAAGGCAGACTCCTTAATTCGTCATATTACGGGTGGATGGACCTTAAGTCCCATGCTTGGTCAATATGTAGATCCTGTGCCTGCACAGATGCGCACCGGAAAAAATTGGTACCAGGGTACGGCCGATGCGATTTATCAAAATCTTAATCTGATTAAGGATGAAAACCCGGACTATCTTGCCGTGTTCGGTGCTGATCATATTTACAAGATGGATATTTCTCTGATGTTGAAGTATCATATCTCCAATGGCGCTGTTGCGACGGTTGCGGCGATACCAAAACCTATTGATGAAGCCTCTGCTTTCGGCGTTATTGAGATAAATGAAAATGGGAGAATGATTGGGTTTCAGGAAAAGCCTGCTCATCCTAAGCCGATTCCCGGAAACCCTGAGATGGCCCTTTGTTCCATGGGCAATTACATCTTTACGAAAGAGTTCATTGTGGATCGTCTCTGTGATGATGCAGATGATACTGCCTCAAGCCATGATTTTGGAAAAGACATTATACCTGCAATCTACGAAAAGTTTCCCGTATATGTGTATAATTTCGCTAATAATGTTATCCCCGGTGAAACAAAAGAGCAGAGTACCTATTGGGAAGATGTGGGAACCATCGAAGCGTATTATCGGGCAAATATGACCCTTCGCGATGTTATACCTGATATTAATCTGTATAATTCCCGCTGGCCCATACGGACAAAGGCAGGGCAGAGTGCACCCTCAAAATTTGTGTTTGGGAGCAAGAAGAATGAAAAAGATCCCCGGGTGGGACAGGCAATTGATTCCCTTATCTCCGGTGAGTGTATTATCTCCGGTAGTGAGGTGATTAACTCGGTCTTATCACGAGGGGTGCGTGTTCATAGTTATTCACGGGTAGAAGACTCCATTGTCTTTCCCGATGTAGAAATTGGGGATCGATGTAAGATTCGTCGTGCAATTATAGACCGTGATGTAAAGATTCCTGCGGGAACGGAGATCGGCTTTGATATTGAAAAAGATCGTGAGCGGTACTTCGTATCGGAAAGCGGTATTGTTATTGTCTCATAGATCACAAAAGGAGCGCGGCGCATATAATCTGTGCCGCGCTCTTATCACAACGAGTTAATAACTTGATTCAAAAGATGTGATATCTCTTCGGTCACATCCTTTTCTTTAAGAATATGTTGTAGGGAAATCTCCGCGATAGTTTTCACTCTTCCATGCCGTTCTTTCAGTTGTAAGGCGTGGGAAAAAGCCTCATTAAACTGCTTTGTTCGGGTAAAGAAGTGGCAGAGTTCAGTACGCAGAATATCTTCCTGTTCTCTATCCACGGAATCGAGAATATCACGGGCTGCGGCAAGGGTTTGTTCAGAGGCGGTTTTTTTGCCGATACGATGGTAGGCTTCTGCTAAGCTCAAGAGGCTACGGAACCGATACGTCCTGTTTTCTACAGAGCGAATTATCTCGTGGGCTTGGGTGAAAAAACCACGGGAGTCTCCATGGAGTATCGTATGATACATTCCAGCCTTTGCCAAGGCAGGTGCTGCTTGGGAGGGGGTATCGATACGGGGGAGGTTTGTCTGTATATTTGTTCCGTGTATGCTCCGTGCCTGCTCTTTTTTATCGAGGGCAATAAGGGTATCCACAATAGTAGCAAAGGCGCTGAAGCGAAGATAGGGTGATTCTGTAATAGTACTGGCCCTTACAATGGCTGTGTTGAGGTTTTTAAACGTGGGGGCCATGAATCGAAATTGTTCAATATAGGCACTTTCCTGCAGGTAGGTATCACGAAGATCACCCTGCAAAGCGCGTGCTTCTGTTTCCATGCCCATGGCACTGTAGGCACTGAGGAGTGAGAGTGTGAGGCGTTCACGCAAGAGTGATCTTTCCATTGCTGTGAGGGATATGCGCGCCCGTTCAAGTAGTTTTAATGCCTTTTCCTGCTCATCAATGGCATGATACATAACAGCCAGAGAGGTAAGTAGATCGATGCGAAGTGGGGCGTGAGGAAGTTCATTGAGGTAGCCGAGGGCGTTTCCTAGATGCTTTCGGGCTCTGTCGTCACTCTGTCTGTTCGTATATGCTTCAGCAAGAAAGAGGGAGACGACCCCCTTGTAGTAGGGATCACTGAGCTGATCTGTGATAAATAGCAAGAGAGAAAATAAATCTTCCTCGGCCTGGGCCCGTTGTTGTATTGCTGGAAGAATACGTGATTGTAACTCTTCTAAGGTATAAGAACCAACGGGGATGGTGCCGGCAATGAGATCTTGGGTTGTACGTGTAGAACGATATCTATCGCGGCGCAGGGTTTGTAGTTCCGAGAGGGCTTTATTGTAGAGGTGGAGGGCTTTTGAATAATCCTGCGAACTCATTTCTTCAGCTTGGGAGATGAGCTGTGCTGCTTCTTCGATAATTTGCTGGGCCTGTTGTTCCCGTCGTTGCGTATGAACAAGAAAAATGATGCCGCCCACGGCCAACACCAAGAGAACCACCACAAGGTATCTGATGAGTTTCTTATTCATGCCTATGCTCCTTTTTTCGATATTCATTAGGTGAACAGTGACAGGTGTCTTTAAATATACGGTTGAATGTGGAGGGGTACCGATATCCCACGGCAAGAGCTATTTCGGTTATTTGCCGATCTGTTTCACGAAGCAGTCGCTGGGCTTCTTTTATACGTAATGTGTTTACATATTGGCGAAACAGCATGGCATAGTTTTTTCGCAATAATTCCGGAATTTGAGAGCGACTGATTCCGGTGTTTTCCGACACCATCTCTACGGATAAATCGGGATTATCAAATTCAGAGCCGATGTAGTCCGTCAGCCGTTGGAGATCTTGGTCAATATGATTTTGAAGGAGGATGTTCTTATGTGGAGGAAGCGGAGCTGGTTTTTCCTGCGGTACTCTTTGATAATAGAAGAAGAGGGCGAAGGAGAGAATCGCCCCTGCCACGATGCCATACAAAAGGAAAAATGGCGATTTTTGTGTGACCGCAAGGGATGTTATGGTGGTGCTGTAGGGGGTTGTAATTGTGTTTTGTTCATGATTCGTGAGGACAATGGATTCTACGTGTAAGCTGGGACGAAGCTCTTGAATATCTTCAAAGAAGAGATCATGCTCATTGAGCCACCATTGGGGGGGAATGAAGTTTTTCAGCAGGAGTGGATGTGTTGTGTCTGACGAGCCTGTTTTAATGATCTTACAGAGCTTTACCCGAGAAGGGCTGTGTTCTGCTTCGGTGGTTGTATTAAGACAAACGGTGATGCTTTCGGTTCTGTTATCAGCAATTGAAAGAAGCAGGGTATCATATTCGGTAAGAGCAAAAAGCTCTGTTTCGTTTTCAAAGCCAATCCCTGCATAGGGGTAGGCGTACCCTTCTTGGAGTGTGTAGGTAAAACGGATTCCCCGATCTGTTTTTTCATGGAATACAGAGCTCTGCCCTTTCCATTCAAGGGAGTCGGAAAAGGTGTAGATGTGTATGGTGTCATCTTCCGGAGTGTAGATAAATCGGGGGCTCCCACGGTACGCCGTGATAGAGAGTATCCCTGCGATAAGGAGTAGAAAGATTCCTGCAAAAAGAAAAAATCGTGCCCGTTCTATTTGTTTCATACTCATTTTATCCGTACGTGCAGAGTCTTCTCATAAATATATTGGGACACATGAAAAATGTGTCCCTTTTTTTCTTGATGAATAAGAAAAGAACGATTTAATATCGGTAGTGTTCAGGCTTAAATGGCCCTTGAGGATTCACTCCGATATAGGCTGCCTGTTCCTCCGTCAGTTTTGTAAGCTGTACACCCAGCTTCCCTAGATGGAGGCGAGCCACTTCTTCATCCAGTTCTTTTGAAAGGCGGTACACCTTGTTTTCATACGTTCCCTGCTTGTTCCACAGGTCAAGCTGTGCCAAGGTTTGGTTGGTAAAGCTGTTTGACATAACAAAGGAAGGATGCCCCGTGGCACACCCGAGGTTTACCAATCGTCCCTCAGCAAGAAGGAAAATAGTTTTTCCGTCGGGAAAGATATATTTGTCAACTTGGGGCTTGATATTGATTTTTTCTATCTGTGGCCACGCGTTGAGCTTATCAACCTGAATTTCATTATCAAAATGACCGATATTACAGACAATTGCCTGATCCTTCATTTGCGACATGTGTTCGGCTGTGATAACGTCTTTATTCCCGGTGGTTGTTACGTAAATCATGCCTGTTCCGAGGGTTGCCTCGACAGTTTGCACTTCAAAGCCTTCCATGCTTGCCTGGAGGGCACATATCGGATCAATTTCAGTCACGATAACCCGCGCACCAAAACCTCGTAAGGAGTGGGCACAGCCTTTTCCTACATCGCCATAGCCGCAGACCACGGCAACTTTTCCGGCAATCATTGTATCCGTAGCCCGTTTGATGCCGTCTGCTAAGGATTCCCGGCATCCATAGAGGTTGTCAAATTTAGATTTTGTTACGGAATCATTTACATTGATGGCAGGAAAAAGCAAGCTCTTCTGTTCCATCATCTGGTATAATCGATGTACTCCCGTGGTGGTCTCTTCTGACACACCGCGAATCTCTTGCACAATGGATGACCAGAAGGTTGGAGTTTCGGCATGAACCGATTTGAGTAGTGATTTTACCACCGCCTCTTCTTCTGTCTCTGCTGGTTCATCTACCCAGGAAGAGCCTTGTTCGAGTTCGTATCCTTTATGAATGAGCAGGGTGGCATCGCCGCCGTCATCGACAATAAGCTGTGGGCCGGTTTCTGCTCCAAAACGGAGGGCTTGAAAGGTGCAGCGCCAATACTCTTCAAGGGTTTCGCCTTTCCACGCAAACACGGCGGTGTCCGTGGCCGCAATGGCTGCGGCAGCATGATCTTGTGTGGAGAAAATATTGCACGAAGCCCATCGGATATCCGCTCCCAGCTCCTGGAGGGTTTCAATGAGTACGGCTGTTTGTATGGTCATATGGAGAGAACCCATTATGCGCACGCCCTTGAGAGGTTTCTCTGTGCCATATTTTGTTCGCGCCGCCATAAGGCCCGGCATCTCCTGTTCTGCAATTTCAATCTCCTTGCGGCCCCATTCGGCCAGTGAAGGGTCTGCAATAACAGAGTTTCGTGTGTCCCATAAGGTAATTTTCGACATAGGTGCTCCATGGTTGAAGTGGTGTATAAAATATGCTCTTTCTGTGTACAGGGAAGGGGAGATAACGCGTTCGTTGAGTTTTTTCATCTCCGCGGGGAATTTTAGGGAGTATCTGCAGAAGAGTCAAGTTCGTCCTCAAAGACTGCTTCAAGGTCTTCTGCTTCGAGAGATTCCATAAGTATTCTACTCACTTCTGCCTCATCACGTCTAAACTCATACTCTGTACGGAGAAGAAATTCAACACGCGTAAGGTATTGTATAAGGGAGTTGAGAACTTTACTGATGACCATAAAGAGGATGAGTTGCGTTACCAGTACAGAAATCACAATGACATAGTGTATTTCCATGAAACCTCAATTGCCTCACGCGGTTTGTTTTTGTGGTTCGTGTATAGTATATTAATATATACTTTTGCTTTCAAGGAGAATATATGAATCTGGAGATACAGGAGAAACAGGGACGGTACGATACGGAAATTCGTCTTGTTACTGAAAAACAGGCAGAAGAGATCCGCGATTTTGAGGGGCGCAGTGGCAGTGTCTGTGTTCGCTATGAAGGAGATACTACGTATATTTACGCAGCTCTTGGAGAGGAGGGTGATCTCTTGAATCCTGTGGCAGCGGCAGTGCGCGTTGCGCGCAATCTCAAGCGGAAGGCTCTTTCTCTTTATGTGGAGCGGTCCCATGACTTTGCAACCTATGTACAGGGAGCCCTTCTTGGGGCATATCGGTTTGAACAGTATAAGGAAACACAGACGCCCCCCTTGGAGCATATTGAATTTGTCGGTACGGGGCTGCAGCAAGAGGCTCTTACGAAGGGGCGTATCTTTGCTGACGCAACAAATTACACCCGGGACTTGGTAAATAAAAATGCAGGTGAAATTTACCCCGATGCCCTTGCACGTCAGGCGCAGCAGTTGGCCATGGAATTTCCGGCTCTCACGGTGACGGTGTTTGATGAAGAAGAAATTGCCCAAGAGGGGCTTTCTCTTCTCTCGGCTGTTGGGCAGGGAAGCGCAACTCCCCCGCGATTCATCTTGCTGGAGTACCAGGGTGCTGCCCCCACGGAGGATCCGCGAGTTCTTGTGGGAAAAGGGATTACCTTTGACGCGGGGGGACAAAATCTGAAGCCGAGCGGTTCTATTGAGAATATGCGTCTTGATATGGCCGGCGCCGGTGCTGTCCTCGGCATCATGAAAGGGATATGTCGGTTGGGTCTGCAAGAAAATATTGTCGGTGTCATACCAGCAGCCCAAAATGCCCTTGGTAAAGATGCATACTATACGGGCGATGTATATCCCTCCCATGCAGGAAAAACCGTGGAGGTACTGAACACCGATGCTGAAGGACGCCTTGTTCTTGCCGATGCAATTTCCTATTGTCGCAAGGCATACCGTCCTCGTGAAATAATTGATATGGCAACTCTTACGGGGGCAATGGTTGTTGCTCTGGGAGATACGGTTTCCGGTCTTTTCACGAATACTCCCGCTCTTTCAAAGGGGCTCTTTCAGGCGGGGGAAGCTGTGCGGGATCGTCTGTGGGAACTGCCCGTCTATACAGAGCATATGAAGGCCATGGAGAGTGATATCGCTGATCTGCGAAATGTTTCTACCCTAAAACGGAAGGCTGGGTCTATCACCGCTGCTGCTTTTTTGCACCATTTTGCTGAAGAAGTACCGTGGGCACATCTTGATATTGCAGGCACGGCATGGAACGATGCAGAACCGCGCGGGATTACGCCGAAGTATGCCACTGGAGCAGGAGTTCGTGTCATATTAGAGTATTTACAACGCCAACAGGGTGAGCAGTCTGCATGACCATACTCTATGAGTGCGGTGAATCACTGCCCCAGAACGATGAGCTTTTTATGCAGCGGGCCTACAGTCAAGCCCTGCATGCATATGAAAATCGGGAAGTTCCTGTGGGGGCAGTGGTTGTTCATGCAGGTCAGATTATAGGACGGGGATATAATCAAATAGAAAAACTACAGGATGCCACGGCCCATGCGGAAGTTCTTTGTCTTGGTGCTGCGGCTCATCACCATGGTACATGGCGCCTTACAGAGTGTACGCTGTATGTCACTCTTGAGCCGTGCATGATGTGCCTGGGGGCAATTCTTCAATCACGTATTTCACGTGTTGTCTTTGGGGCAGGGGATAGTCGCTTTGGTGCACTGCATAGTGAAGCATATCGGTCACAGGCCTATGATGCCTATGGCCGGTTTCCCGAAATTATCCCGGGTATATATGAAGAGCAATGTCGCGAGCTAATCCAACGGTTTTTTCGGGAAATACGAATGCAACGGAAAATGGAAAAAGAGCGTGCCGCCGCACAGAATGAGTCTGTATAGCAGTGGGGAGATTCTTTTCCTCCTTCAAACTGACTAAAGCAGTTTTTAAGAGATGCTCTGTTTGATATCGCATGCATTGAGAGCTTATTGAAATGTTTATCCAGTTTTATGGGGTAGTAAGGCCATAATTTGATTTTGTATGCTTCCTTGGTGCATAATATGTACAAAGGAAACTAGCGAATTTTAATTTACATATCCACCATTGTAACAGTGCAAGCTATCTCGAAGTGCTGCAATAGAGAGGGTGCATGACAGGAGTTGTTTTCCTTGGTATCCTATGGGGGCTCTTTTTCGTATCATTTACTTTTTTTAGATAAATCTTGATCTAAAAATCAAAACACACTTTGCTTTTTTTGTATATTACACAAAAATAGGATAGTTAGTTTTATTTTCTCTATTTTACTATACGGTGAATATATTTAAGAATAACGGATTATACCATTCAATAGGGGTGATACTATGAAAACGGTACAACAAACATGGGTCTTGCTGCTGCTTCTCTGTTTTGTCGGGGGAGTACATGCGGTAAGTATTGATGATTTGAATCTTGCAATTATATGGAATCAGAATACTACCATGGATAAGGCTCACACGCCGTATCGTTTGTGGCGGGAATTGGTTAATGAAGGGTCTGAAGAAGATCGTCAAGGGTGGCGCGAGGCTCCTGAAATTGGTAAGGCGCAGTTAAAGTTTTATCTCGCTGCTCTTTCTAATGGAGCTGTATCAGTTGATCCCGATAATTCTCTTGATGCGGCAGGGGTGCCCGAGGAGCTTTCCTATGGGGATGGTTTCTCCTATGAAGGAAATGATGGTGTTCTTACTAATCTTGCTGTATACAATAATTCCCATTTCTATTCAAACGATTTTGACCTTGATCGCCTCTACAGTGATTTTGGGGGTGAACGTCCCGATGCTGTTATTTATATAAACGCGGGGGCGTCCTGGTCAGAGCCCGGGGAAGATAATGGGTTGTTTGATTTGCTCTTAGATGCTGCGGAGGAAGGTATTGGTGTATTAACTGTGGGTGATGGCTCTGTTGGCGATGCGCGGAATATTGATCCATCACGGGAGACTTTCCCCGTTATGGGGGTTCAAAACTGGTATCGTTTAAAAGCATTTTCCGATGCAACTATCCGTGAATTTAATTTCCTTGAACAAACTGATTTTACGGTTCATCCGGATTTTGAAACACCCGATGTGGTACATCTCCGTCTTGATTCTGTAGAAGGCGAAGAGCGATATCGTATTGCCTTGGGAGAGTATCAGTCGGCTCTTCCCGCAGATGAGGACATTATTTATGAGGCCCGTATGGTTCAGCGTCCAGGTGGTGATGGTGATCAAGGACACTGGGATGATTCGTATTATGATCCCGGAGATGGGAAGTGGTTTGAGTATAATACCATGGAGGTGCTCCGCAGAAACGATAACATCTACAGCGAAGATGGAAACGATGTTATTATTAATCATGCCAATGGGGAGTGGTCTATTTATGCAAAGGCTGTTGATGTAATTGAGCAGGATCTCTATGCCCCTGAAATGAGTGCGGGGGTGTATAACAACCATGATGTTATTTTGGGCTATGATACTCTCCCAGGAAATGAACGTATTTATATAGTTGATGAAACAAGTTGGAGCTCCGTCGCTGATTTTGGTGCTGAGTTGTGGATTGATGGAGAGATTTTGACAAGATACGGCGAGGCGTTGCCGGGGCTGGAATCACGAAGTGATCTAGAACTATATGGAGAGTTTACCACTGTCGGTGGACGTGATGTGTTCCGTTTTACCCGAGATTATACAGTAGTGAGTCCTTATACGGATCGGGAGATATTGGTAATTGCCGAAGGCCGTCAAATTGCTGGTTTTTCTCCGGGTGATCCCGGTGAAGACCTAATATGGTATAATACGGATAATCCCAACGAACCAACTAACTACTTCGGTAGTTATGCCTCCGGTGGATATAAAGATTTGCAAATAGTGCTATTCCCCGATGAGTATGATGATAATGCAACCGGGCAAATTTTCAACAATGTATTTCCTTCCCTTGCAGGTGAATCAACGCTTGAATTCCGTGATTGGGAACATACGCAAGATCGTACGGGGCGTCTTCGTGCGGCCGCTGATATTTGGGCATTTAACGAAAACCTTGATTTACGAAGCTTTGAAGAGCTTTTTGATCAAGATGCAGAGTTTGCTAAAGATGCATACTATGTAAATTATCTTGGGAAGCAAGTTGCGGGGAGAGAGGGATACCCCCATTTTGTAACTCCTCCCGGCTCAACCGATGAGGAACCGCTGTATCCGCTGCCAAGTGATGTCGATCCTGTGCAGTTTGAGTTTTCCTATCCCGCATCCGAGAAACGCCACGATCTGCATGGCTACGATGAAGATGGCAAGCTGTACCATGCGGTGTCAGTGGTGCAAACAGGGCAGCGTCGTCTCGGGATGCTCGGGTTTCAACCAACCTACTTGAAAGATGTTTCTACCGTAATGGGTATGCTTGAAGATATTACGCGGTGGATTGCCGTGGATGATTGGCGCTATCCTGATCCGCAAATAAATTTTGTCTATGAAGGAGCAACAGAGCCAGCAGATGGGCGGCTTGTCTATACTGATGTGGATGAAATAGAGCTTCAGGTCGATTTTACGGTGAAGGGGCAGGACCTCCGTGATTCTCGATATGATGCGATCCTTAAGGTGACCTATAATGGAGAAACCGAGGAGTTGAGTATCGATAACTATACGCGTAATGCTGGTGAGGAGGTTGATATTCACACCTTTAATCTTCGTGAAGCCTTTGATGTTGATCCCACGGAAAATGATGCTCAGAATATTAGCCTGAATGCGTATATTGAACCAACATCCCCGCGGTTTATTCGTGGAAAATCTGAAGGATCGCTGACCCTGCGTAAGCTTGCGCCTCCTTCTTTTGATGCTGATGATGATCAGTTTGAGGAGAGTATTGAGGTTCGTATCTCTCAGACCGGTGATGTTGATGGTAATGCCGTGAGTGATGAGGTAACCATTGAAGTGACAGATCCCAAGGTGGACGCAGGGCTTTCGGAATTTGCGTATACCTTAAATCAAGGGGGGACTGTTCGCGCCTTTGCCTCTGCAGATCGGTATCTCAACTCTGAACGGAATGAAAGTAGTTCCTTTACGCAAGAAGCGACCATGCCTGCCCCGCAGGCTGATTCCACAGATGGTACCCTCCTCTTTGCGAATGATACGGTGACTCTTTTTGTTGATCTGAGCAGTCTTGACAGTGAACCTGACTATGAAATAGAGTATACTGTTACCTATGACGGGACTACTGTAATTTCCACTCGTGGAGACCGTAATGAATCAGTGGAGATTCTTCTGGAAGGCTTTATTGACCGTGAAACCCGCGCAGTGACAGACTTTACGGTGACGGCGAAAACGATTGGTATAGATGATGTTTGGAATGATAGCCGTGAAGTAACCTTTGATTACTCGGTACGAAAGTTGAGCACCGATCCATCACAACCAGTGACCATTGATTTTTGGGAAGATGCACACACCCTTGAAGTGGCTGCGGTTTTCGATGATGTTCGATTTGATGAAGAGATTGATGGAGCCTATGCCCATATCCGTTTAGGAGAAGACGAAAATAGCACTGAGAGAACCAAAGAGAGCATTGCTCACTTTGATTTTGATGAAACAGAGTCTTTTACGTTTGTGTTTTGGGCAGAACATCCTCGATATATTCATTCTGATATCGTGGATAATAACGAGTTCGTGGTGGAACAGCGACAGCTGCCAGATCCTGTTGCGGCCCCCTCTGATGATGAGGCCAATAACCGTGATGCTTATCACTTCTATGATCCTCACGATATACGCATATCCCTTGAGCGTGATGCGAATTATGATGATGTGGCCCAAGGTGATTTTGTAATAGATATCAGGGGGGATATTGATGGTGAATTGCTGGAAAAATCGGCAAACTCCCTTAATATTACCATGGATGTTATCAATGATCTCATAGATATGGGGCGGGGAACCCGTTCCCTTGATTTCAGAGGACGAACAAATCCTGCAGAAGGGGTTGATTACTGGATCTCCAGTGATGAGCAAAACTATTCATATAATTTCAGGACAGTTGATCTTGATATTGCTGTTGTGGATGGAGATGAAGAGTCCGATGAACTGGGTATTGTCTTTTCCGCCTCGGATCCTGTAAACAATCGTCAGCTTACTGATGGACGTATCTTTTATACCTATGAAGGTCACGACATGTCCCCCAATGTTCTTGATACTTCCGATGCATCAACCTATTCCGGCAGTGCTGACCATGGAGAGGAAATAACAATCCCCAACGGTGTAATCCTTACTGCCATAGGCTTTCGCAACGGGTATGTGCCCAATAGCCCCGATGAGGGAACAGATATTTTCATACGGGACGCAACACTTCTTATTTCGCCGGAGGACAGAACCGCCTTTGGGGATGCCCTTGAGGTTCGTGTTCAATCAAATCTCAGTCCCATTCACTATGAGGTGTATGGTGAAACAGGGCAGATTGACGGAAACAGTGGTACGATTATTCTGGACAGGGGAGATCCCGCACCCGGTGATAGCGTGAATGTAAATTTCCGTGCCTGGGTTGAGGGGGATGATGTAACAGAGGGTGTTGAGGAGGAGCGTCTCTATTATCGGCGCATGTTGCCTGATGTTGGCATTACTCCTTCTTCGGGAGATTATCCTGGAGATATTGAAGTCACCATGACAAACAGTGCCCCTGCGCAGGAACGAGATATCTTTTACTCCTTTGACGGTACACCTGACCGGGATGATGACCTGTATGAAGACCCCATTACAGTTACTCCGGATATTGATGTTTTTGGTCGGGCCTTTGTAAATCCCGATGTGGTTGAATCAAACGGAGCTGGCGGATGGTTACCTTCCAACACAGAAGAACGTAATTATCGACGTGTCACGACGGGTGTTGATGAAGGCAGTGCCTATTTTGACCGTTCTTCATCACAGGATGATCTGGATGCTGACGGAATCATAGATCTGGCAATTGTTGAGCTCGCAGATCGCTGGGATGACTTGGCCTTACCGGACAGTGTTGCCGCGGTTTTTCCTGGTACCTCAGATATTCTTGTTGTGAGTGATGGTATTACGTGGGAAGACTCTGATGATATGGATAATAAGCGAATCCATGTCTCTCTGCCCTTTGAAGAACGTAATACCGGATTTCCCACGGATGAGTATATTACCTTATATGGTGCTCAGTACACAGGGAATGTTCGTGTTGCCGACTCAGTGGCTCCGGTTATTTCTCGAGCGTGGTATCTATCAGGAGATTTTGATCTTGATGGAAATAGAACTGCTGATACTCTCAAGGTACAGTTTTCAGAAGAAGTTGTGTCCTTAACGGAAGGTGCGCCCCGTGAAGATAATCTCTTTTTCTTTGGATCACTGGAAAATCCCTACACGGGAGATATTACCTTCCATGATATGAGCAACGATACGGTGTGGTTTATTGTGGAAGACCTTTCTGCCCGCATGTATCCATACCAAGGAGATTCTCTCTGGATTCGGACTTCCTCTCCAGTTGATATTATGGATGGTGCTGGAAATGTACAGGCCACAGAATTAAACCGTCGTGTTGAAATGGATGTAGAACGTCTTCGAATTAATATTCGTATGGATGCATTTTGGATCCTTGATAACCCAGATTTTTCTGGGGTGTCATCCTATACTGATATTGGAACCCCCGTTGCGGGGAGTGATATTTCCGTGTCACTTGGTGGGGCGATTATTATCGATCCTCGTGTCCCCTTTACAGAAGAGCAAGTCCTTTCTAGTGATTTTGATGCGCAGGTAACAATCCTAGATGAGGTGGGGAATACAGTTGTTTCTACGTCCGGTAAAGATGACGATCAGTCAAATATAGAAGTTGTTCCGCTTATGTATGATGGGCGTTATGTGATTGCCATTGCATGGGATGGAACAAATCGTAATGGTCGTCAAGTGCATGCCCGTTCCTATAAAGTACATGCGCGGACGGTATGGCCCGGTATCGATGGCTCCATACGAGTGAACGGAGTTATTCCTGTAATGAAAGATTATTAACGGGGCTTTTCCTCTTTTTATTTGGCTCCTCCCATTGGGAGGAGCTTTTTTTTTCTGCGGATTCGGTGCAAAAAAATATTGCCTTCCATGGTGAAACATGGTATACTCAGAAGTCTGGTGTATGGCAAGTGTTCACTCGGAGGATGTGTGAAATATGTAGGTATTCTTCTCTGTTTCATGGTAACAGCTCTCTCGGCGGCTCCTCTCGTTTCTTTGGAGAACACGCGTATTGTGCAGGATGATTGGGGAGTTTCTTACGAATGGGGGCGTTTGCCCATCGACTCTTCCGGAGTATATCGTGTAGAAAGTGATGTGAAAGTTGTGTACGCTGATCTTGATAATCTTGCCCTCTTAATTCCACCATCTCCCTATCCCATGGAAGTATTTATAAATGATGCCCTGGTGTATGTTTATGGAGATTTAGAAGATACACAGTGTTTAGCCAACTTTTCACCTGCCTTTGTACGCTTGGGGCCCGAACTCATTACGCCAGATCAAACGAATCAATTTACGGTATATTTTTACACCGATGGAGAACGGGTCGCCCTGCCGGAATTTCGCATTGGTAGTCAGGAGCGTATCGAACGGAGATATCTTCTTCAGAAGCTACTCAACAGTACATTTATTCAGCTTCTTTCGCTCAACTCTTTGATCCTCTTTAGTGTGTTTATTATGCTCTCCTTTTATACCAAGTATAAAACAAAAATATATCGTTATTACGCCCTTCTTTCTCTTTTTATCGGTTTGGCCTATATCCCCTTCGTATTTAACTACAGTACAGCTCCTGAAATCTTTTTAACAAAGGTATCTAAATCATCTTTCGTCCTTGCAGCTTACTTTATATTCCTTTTTTGTATACACCTGTATCGAATACAGGTATGGATCTTTCTGAAACGGCTCTTAGCTTTTTTCTCCTTTGCAGGGGTTGTGCTTATTTTTGCACAGCAGACAAAATATGCTGTTAATGACACCTTTGCTTTTTTTATGGTGATGCAGATTCTTCCACTTTTTCTTTTCGCGACAAGCCTTATTTTGTGGCGAAATATGTTTGTTCGAGGTGTTGAGAATATTCTCTTGGCAACAGGCACACTCCTTTTGCTTGCCACATCTTTCTATGACATGTATTTTATCCTTGTTGAGAAGGAGCCCTTTTTCTGGTCTACTGCCTATGGGTACATGGGGTTATCTGTTGCATGTGTATGTGTTTTAATGATTCATCACAAGCGTGACATCGCTTCTATTGAGTTACAGAAGCTTGAAATTGATCAGACCAGTAGAAAATTACTGCATTCAAATCAGATGTTAGTAGAGTCTACGCGAAAGATAGAGGAATATGCTCATCTGAAAAATCGGTTCATTAAAAGTATTACCCATGAAATAGTTACTCCAATTAATGGAATCGCCGATTCAACTGATTATTTGCGGAGTCTTGATTTTGAAAGGGATACAGCTGAGCCTTATATTGATAACCTACTCATCTCCTACTATAATTTAACGATCCTTTTTAATAATTTAGTTGATTATACCAGTCTTGATGAGTCAGATATCACCTTAGAATGTCATAAGTATAATTTTGAAAAATCTATACAGCGTCTGGTTGAGTATACTCGTAAGAATGCTCAGTCAAAGGGGTTGACCTTTTCCTTTGAATATACCTCAGGTGGCTTGCCCTCCTTGGTGTATGGTGATGAAAAGCGAATCGCTCAGGTAATTCTTAATTTATTAAATAACGCGATAAAGTTTACCGAATTTGGTTCTGTTACCCTTAAGATATCCTGCGAAGAACATACTCTGTTTTGCTCAGTAAGTGATACTGGTGTCGGGATAGATCCGACTCTGAAGGAAAATATTTTTAAGGCCTTCACCAGTGAACGGTCCTACTCGACGGGAAAAGAGATGTATGCAAATATTGGCTTAGGTTTAGCCATTACCCACAGAATTGTCACATCCATGGGGGGAAATATTTCCTTTAGGAGTAGAAAAAATCGTGGTTCTACGTTCTCTATTGAGGTTCCGCTTCAGCGTATCTCAGATTCCCCCAGTACGGACTCTTCTATAGAGCAGAAAAGAATTTTGGTGGCTGAAGATAATCCCATTAATCAGAAACTTATTACGATTCTCTTAAAGACCTATAATTTGGTAGCTGTTGTAGTCGGAAATGGCTTTGAAGCTGTTGAGCGGGTGAAGCAAGAGTCCTTTGATTTGGTTATTATGGACATTCAAATGCCTGTAATGGACGGACTTGAAGCGACGCGTGAGATAAAGAAATTATGTCCCTCTCTGCCCGTTATTGCATGGACTGCAAACAGTACCAGTGTTGAATGTTCAGCCGCAGGTGTCGATGGCTTTTTATCAAAACCAACCTCAAGAGAATCGTTATATCACGAAGTTCTGGATAGAATTACATAATTTTATTGAGTTTCGTGAACGGACATACTTGCGGGGGCAAAAATAACGTATTTTCTGGCGGTGCAATTCTTACTATGAAGGGATAGTACATGTCAAAACCGAGCGGAAGGAGTTCCCGTGAATACACATCACGGCTCTACTCTGAAATGGCTGGTATTGAAAAATATGTGACGCGAGTGTTTTCAAAAGTTGCCTTTCCAAAAGAAGATATCGACCGCCTCTTTTCTGTTGATAATGAAAGAGTTACTATTGTCTGTACTCATCGTAGCCATGCCGACTATCTTGTAACGGGCTTGGAGTTTATTCGAGAGGGGGTTCAGAATCTTCGTTTTGCTGCGGGAGATAATCTCACAGGACTTCCTTTTATTGGTATTCTCTTTCGTAAGGTCGGCTCTTTTACAGTACAGAGAGGTCGTGTACATAATCGACAGTATCTTTTTCGTTTGGCAGAGTTTGTAAAACGTCTGTTACAGCGGGGACAGAATGTACTTGTGTACCCAGAGGGGGGGCGAAGTTATTCTGGACGTATGCTGGAGATAAAAAGTGGTCTTATTGGTTCCACGATTATGGCGCAAAAGGAAAATCCCGAACGAGACTACTATATTTTGCCCATGGCTTGTTCCTATTCAGCAGTTCCTGAAGCGCAGTACTTTCATATTCTTCTTCGGGGTAAGGAGTGGCGAACCAAGAAGGGCTTTTTTATGAAAAGCCTTGGTTCACTTTTGTATTATGGTGCTGATGTGTGGACCTTTTTACAATTATGGTTATTTCCGCCAAAGAAAAATGAGATATACATAGATGTGGGTACTCCCGTTCGTGTAAAAGATATTACCGATGTTGAAGGGTTATATCGCAAGAATGCAAAGAATGAATTCTTTGCGAATGGGCGAGCAACCAAGGAGTGCTCGGTTTTTATTAGGAAGCGTCTCTTACAGCTTTATCGAGTCCTTCCCCATAATATTGTTGCATACCTTATGGATACAAAGCTATATTACCAGGGAGAGTCAGCATCAATAGAAAAGATTGAAGAGATTATTTCCTTCTTATCAACAAATGAGTGTAATACAAAGGGGCTTGATCATTTGTCTCCACAAGAGATTCTTTTGCAGGGGGGAGAGACGTTACGCTCTATGAAGGTTTGTCGAGAGAGAGGCAAGAAGGGTGTTGTGGTAAGAAAAAAAGACTTACTGCGGTATTATGCTAATACAGTATATGATGTAATGGGAGAGTAGCATGGGGTTTAGCGAGTTTATCAGTTGTGACGATATTATTGAGTTGGAGTCGGAAGATAAGGTTTCCGCCATAACCGAACTTGCCGAAGCCTTTTGTGAGATCCAAAAATGTGACAAGGCAAAACGTCTTATCAAAGATATCATTGCGCGGGAAGAGGCGGCATCGACCTTCGTTGGACAGGGTGTTGCCATACCACAGGCTGTAATGAATATGAAAGATGAGTATGCCATTATGGTGGGACGGAGCGCCATAGGCATCGATTATGGTGCGGTGCGTAATGCTCGGGCTCACATTATTGCCTTGGTTATTTCTAAGAAAAACATTGACGATGATGATACCTTTGAAGTTCTTTCGGAAATTTCAACATTCTTCCGTAATGAGACGGTAAATAAGCTTATTCGGAGTGCAGAAGTTGAACGCCTTTCTGAGGTGATTTCAGAAGTTCGCAAAGAGGGTGATGATGACAAGGTACTGCCCGGTAAGAAAAAGACGACTACCAAGGGTAAGAAAGAACCGTTACTTTCTGCGGCAACAGCTCTTGCACGAGATGTGAATGCAAAGGCGGTAATGGTTTATGCCGATGCAAAAAAAGATAATGAATTTATAAAAAATTTACGTACCCGTCGTCAAGTTATCGTTGTTACTTCAAATAAAACGCGTTTTAAAGATGAAGATTCGAAATATTATTTAATTCAAGCCCCGCCTGCCCGTGGAGGATTTGGGTATGGGCAGGCAAAAATTGGGGTTCTTCTTGGGGTGTCAAAGGGCTTTTTGGGAAAAAATGATACGGTTGTGTGTGTAACAGGGGACGAACATCAGGGGATTTTTAACTCCGTGGTTGTGATTGATATCGCTCATGAATTTGATTTCTTCTTCAATGCAACCAGTTCCATTGTTCCTGATGATGTAAAACCGGAAATTTTGGAGCGTGTACTCGGGCTTGCCTCAGAGATCAGTCTCGAAGGGCGTGAAAAACATCCTGTGGGAACTATTTTTGTTGTCGGTGATACAAACCGCGTAAATACCTACGTGACCCAGCTGATAATTAATCCGTTCCGCGGACTGAGCGAGTCTGAACGGAATATCCTTGACCCAGGCCTGCAAGAAACGGTAAAGGAGTTTGCCGCTATTGACGGGGCTTTTGTTATTACCGGGGACGGAGTTGT
The DNA here is from genome assembly GCF_000474745.1 of Chitinivibrio alkaliphilus ACht1. NCBI lineage: Bacteria > Pseudomonadati > Fibrobacterota > Chitinivibrionia > Chitinivibrionales > Chitinivibrionaceae > Chitinivibrio > Chitinivibrio alkaliphilus. The sequence goes on from NZ_ASJR01000004.1 coordinate 59,773, forward strand.
TGTTTCTGCGGGAAGCCATTTGCGCCCCGAGCTTTCATCGGAGCAGAAAGAGAATCGTCGTGATCTTCCCAGTGGACTCGGTGCACGCCATGCTGCAGGTGCAGACATTACAGCTTGTTCTAATTCAATAGCTATTACCATTTCCGAATCAACCGGTCAAATTACGGTGTTTAAAAATGGGGATATTGTACTTACCCTTCAGCGTCCTTTGATACCATAATATGAAGTCCCTACTCAAATATATACGTATTCGGGATATTCTCTTATTATTGTTCCTTTTATGGGGGGGGAATTTTATATTCGGTACTCGTGGTGTTATTGCCCTCCAGCGTATTGAGAGGGCGAATGAACGGCGACAACAAGAGATACACCGGTATACTCAGAAATTAGACTCTCTTACAACTTATGCAGAGCTCTTAGAAAAGGATACAACCTATATTCGACGAATGGTGAAACAAAACATGGGGTATATCGATTCCGGAGAACGAATAATCCGCTTTGTTGACGAGGAATAGTGGATTCATCCCGCTTTCATGAAGTAAAAGAGCAGATTCGCGGCTCCATTGATATTGTATCATTTATTGAACGATACATTCCCTTACGGCGAGCTGGAGAAAACTACAAGGGCTTATGCCCATTTCACAATGAAAAATCCCCCTCCTTTGTGGTAAGTCCGCATAAGGAGATTTATCACTGTTTTGGCTGTGGAGCTGGGGGCGATCTTTTTGCCTTTATTATGGATATTGAAGGGTGCTCTTTTCGGGAAGCCTTAGAGATTGCTGCCAATGAAGCCGGGATCGATTTACAAAAACATGAAATTCCGGGACGGAGAAGGGGGGATTCCCCCAATTATGCCAGTACCGTACCTAAAGACTTTTTGTATCGGGCAAATTCCTATGGGGCGCATTATTTTTATGCCAACATACGAAAGAGTGAACGGGCTATTTCCTTTTTCAAACACCGAGGTCTTTCAGCAGAAATTGTACGTGAGTTTAAGCTTGGATATGCACCAGATCACTGGTCTGACTTTTCACAGGTAGCACAGGAAGACGGGTATTCTCGGAAAGTTCTTATTGCAGCTGGTCTTTCTTTGTCCCCCGCTCGGGGCAGCAGTATTTATGATCGCTTTCGTCATCGTATTATGTTTCCTATTTTTGATGTATCAGGGAGGGTGATTGCCTTTGGAGGAAGGGCTTTGGAAGACGATCAGCAACCCAAATATGTAAATTCTCCGGAAACAGAAATATATCGGAAGAACAAGACGCTCTATGGCCTTAATTTTGCGCGTCCATTCATCCGCGATTCCCAAGAGATACTGATCGTTGAAGGATATATGGATATGATATCTCTCTATGCGCGGGGCGTGTGTAATGTTGTTGCCACATGCGGCACTGCCCTTACAGTAGAGCAGGGCCGAATCTTGCGCCGCTTTGCTCCGCGGGTGTATCTCATCTTTGATGGTGATTCTGCGGGGATTGCTGCAGCCAAGCGAGCCATAGAAACTTTGATATCCCTGGAGTTGGATCTACGTATCGCCGTTCTTCCGCAGGGAGAAGACCCTGATACGCTTATCCAAGAAAAAGGGAAAGAGGGGTTTTTATACTTTGTACATAAATCGCAAGAGGCTTTAGGGTTTTACATGGAATTTCTTAAAAAATCTCTTGATACGACGACTCCCCAAGGTCGATCTCAAGCGGTAGAACACTGTATTAGCCTCATAAGCCGAGTGGATAACCAAATTTTGGCATCGGAGTATGCACGCGAGGTCGCATTTATGTTTTCGGTTGATGAATCTCTTGTGATATCACGACTTACCGGAAAAAAGCAAAGTGGAAATATACGAAGAGTGTCCTCTGAAGATGTTTTTCAACACAATGAGGGTGAGGGTTTTGAGACAACCGAAGAGGGGTCTTTGCTCCATTTTCTCGTTCAATATCCAGAATACGTCGAGCGCTATGCCTACCGTATTCAAGAAAATTTATTTATTGACCCTACCCATAAAGAGGTGTTTTCATGTATCTTGAAACATGGAAAAGAGTTAAATAAGAATGTGGGTGCTGTTGAGAAGGAGTCTTTGCGGAAACTTCTTTCATATTTATTTATGAAAGAAATAGCAGTACAGCAAGATCATGATGAGTGGATAGAGTATAAACTTTCACGCTTGGAGAACTCCTTGGTGGCACGAAGAAAGAATCGTTTGGTAGAAGAGATTGCACGAGCTCGTGATGCAGATACAAAACAGGCGTTACTAGCAGAATTAAATTCACTGACCGTACGGAAAAGCAGCGAGGAAGATATTCGTGGTGAGCAATAATACCAGTGGGAATGAAAAGATTATCAAACATTTTCGTAAACAGGCTCGGGTACAGGGGTTTGTCAGTGAAATAGAGATTAATGAGAATATTAGTTCTGAGGAAGAACGAACTCGCATTAAAGATCTTCTTACTGCTGAGGGCATAGAGATTAATCCCTTTGTTAAACGCCATAAATTGCGGAGCCCCAAAGATAAGCCGTATAGCGGGGGTGGTCGTGGGAGTGCATCAAATGCTGCAATTATGTCCTATTTAAACCAAGTGGGGAATATTCCTCTCATGGATAAGGGACAAGAAATACACTATGCTCGGCAAATGGTCTTTGCAAAGAATAAGCTTCTCGAAAGTGCCTTTGGGTCCTTGGTTATTCAAGAATTTCTTTTTCGTCTATACAATGAAATGCGTGACGGTGTCCTTTCATGGTATGATATTTTTGACCTTGATAGGGTTGCTCCCGATGGAAATGATGCGACGGAAGAAGAAATAGAGCACGCTCGGGAAAATTTCTTTGCCCGCATAGAACAAATTGATGAGCTATCTGAACAAATCACCGCCCTACGTCGTGACGCAGAGGAGGTTACAACGCCCGAAGAGCGGCACGAGTGTGCAGAGAAAACTCGGGGGCTTCTTGATTCTCTTGTTGAACATTGCTTCTTTCTCCACTTAAATTATAAGCAGAAAGAAAGTATTATTGAAAAATACCGTCAATGGTTATGTAAGAACAGTTTCTCTACAGAGCTTCGCAATTTTGAGTCGTGGCAGAAGGTATACTTTGATGCCAAATACTCCATTGTTGAGGCGAATGTGCGGTTGGTTATCAGTATTGCAAAGAAATATTCCTATAGCGGTATGGAAATGCTTGATATCATCCAAGAGGGGAATGAAGGGCTGATAAAAGCGGTTGAGAATTTTGATTATCGGAAAGGGTATAAGTTTTCTACCTATGCAACGTGGTGGATACGGCAGTCTATTACGCGTGCTATTAATGATAAGGGGAAAGCCATTCGCATACCTGCAAACACCCTTGAACAGATAAATCGTGTGAATCGTTATATCCAAAATTGCGTCATGCGCACCGGCTCTGAGCCGGCTATTGAAGAAATTTCCCAGGAGTTGAAGATTCCTGAGAGAAAAATCCGTATGATTCTACAGTACAATGGAGACCCCATATCCCTCGACTGGCAAATTTCTGAAAATGGAAATTCCACCATCGGAGATTTTATACCTGATGAACGAATGGGTGATCCCAGTACTTCAGCAACGATAAAATGTTTTAAAGAAAATATCCATGCCTTGCTTGAAGAGCTTGACCCTTATGAGCGAGAGATTCTATTCCGTCGCTTTGGCCTTGATGGGGCAAAACGTAAGACCCTTAATGAGATTGGTGAAATGTTTAACATTTCCCGTGAGCGGGTTCGTCAGATTGAAACTGGTGCTCTGGAAAAGCTTCGTCACCCCAGCAGAAACAGTGTGCTTCGTGACTGGGAGCATAGCCGTGATGAGTTTGAGTCACTCCCGGATTATTAAGAGAATTTATCCTCCTCAGATATGTAAATCCCTGATTTTATGCACCATTTACGGTCGGTGATATACTATATTTACTCTTTTGTAAAAAGGGGCCCACTGTTTTAATTATGAAGATACCGGGGTGCATCATAGATACGGATATTAAGCGTGTTGTCGTGAAGATTGGCAGTAAGATTCTTACACCAACCTCACAGGGAGAGCACATTGGGCGTATATCAGCTCATATAGCAGATATACTCTCTCTTATGGAACAAGGTGTTTCTGTGGTTCTGGTTTCATCGGGAGCTGTGTCCCATGGACGTGTAAAGCTACAGCTTTCCCAACGGCCTCGGACAATTCCCCTAAAACAAGCCTGTGCCGGTGTCGGGCAGATAGAACTGCTAACTCTATACTCTCGACTGCTCGAGAAAAAGGGTGTGCAGTGTGGCCAGATTTTACTTACGTGGGATGATATTGCAGATAAAAAACGCTATAACAACTTACGTAACGCCTTGTTCACCATGCTTGATAACGGTATTCTTCCTATTATAAATGAAAATGATAGTGTTGGTGTTGAAGAGATTACCTTTGGGGATAATGATACCTTGGCAGCGCAGATTGCAACAATACTGAATGCTGATCTCTTTGTAATGCTTACAGATATCAATGGCGTGTATACGGCAAATCCGCAGAAAGATCCTGAGGCTCAACAACTTCAGCAAATAGAAAAAATAGATAACTCCCTACGTGCCATGGCCGATGCAGACGGAAGTGATGTAGGAACGGGGGGGATGGTGACCAAAATAAATGCTGCAGATATGGTGACTCGAGCCGGTATTGCCGCGGTTATTGGGAATGGATACGATTACTCTTTGCTCTCTCTTTTGCGTATGTCCGGGGTCAGTACGTTTTTTGTGCCGACGCAGAAACGAATGAGTGGCAAAAAAAGATTTCTTGCCTTCACTGATACCCCTACGGGAACTGTTTACGTAGATCGCGGGGCGTATACCGCCATTGCGACCAAGGGGAAAAGTCTTCTTCCAGCGGGAGTACTCTCTGTTTCAGATGGCATTCAACCGGGAGATACTGTTGATATCTGTTGTGAGGGGCGTTCTTTTGCCCGGGGGATATCAAACTATGCGACGGAAGATATACGAAAAATCAATGGAAAGAAAACAGAGGATTTAGCTCGTATTTCCGGTGAAGGAACGTATAATGAAGTAGTACATCGAAATAATCTCGTTGTATTATAATCATTGTCCTATAATTTTTTCGTAAAGAGGTACGTAGGATGCGCTTAGTTTTGGCGATAGTTCTCGGGATTCCTGTTATCCTTTCAGCAACCACCTATGGGGGGAATGGCGCTGAGGTGCATACGCATGACCTAATGACTCTTCTTATGATACAGCTCGGGATTATTATCTTTGCTTCGCGAGTTGGGGGAGCTCTCTTTACACGTTTTCGTTTGCCCTCGGTACTGGGAGAAATATTTGCAGGTGTATGTATTGGTCCCCACATGCTTGGGGGGGTACCTCTTCTTGGGTTTCATAATGGCCTGTTTCCTCTCAGCTCATCTAACGGGATTCCTGTTTCGCCTGAGCTGTATGGTCTTGCTACGGTTGCATCAATTATACTTCTCTTTATGGCGGGGCTGGGTACAGACCTGAAGATGTTCTTGCGGTTTTCCCTTGCGGGAAGTGTGATTGGAATCGGAAGTGCTCTTATTGCCTTTTCTGCTGGTGCGGGGATTGCTGCTTTTTTCTTAAATTTGCCTATTACAGCTCCTTTACCGCTTTTTCTTGGTGTGGTATCCACAGCGACCTCCGTTGATATTACCGTGCGAATACTGTCAGAAAATAAAAAGCTTGATACTCCCGAGGGAGCAACTATTATTGCCGGTGCAGTGGTTGATGATATTTTCAGTATTGTTTTACTTGCCATGATAACCGGGTATGCCGTGTTGGAGGGGGTTCATGTCTCTTCGCAGTGGTTTCATGTTGGTATTATCGGGATTCGTGCTGTTTTTGTGTGGATCTTTTTTACTGTGCTGGGGCTTCTTTTCTCTGAAAAGATAGCTTTGTTTTTAAAGAAAAGCAAAAGTATTGACACTATTGCCATACTGAGTTTTGGTTTGGCCCTTATTCTTGCAGGGGTATTTGAGCGTGCCGGTCTTGCCATGATTATCGGGGCCTATATCATGGGTCTAACTCTTTCTAAAACAGATCTCAGTCTTTCAATTCAAGATAAATTGCAAAGTTTAGAACATTTTTTTGACCCCATATTCTTTACGACCATTGGAATGTTTGTAAATGTGTTTAGTTTTTTGTCTCCCACGATACTTCTTTTTGGTATTGTTTTCTCTCTGGGAGGTATTATTGCAAAGCTTGTGGGATGTAGTATTCCCTCCTATTTTCTCAATTTTACTCACTTAGGAGCCGCACGTATTAGTTTTGGTATGATTCCCCGGGGAGAAGTGGGCTTGATTTTTGCGGGCTTAGGGTTATCCACGGGCATTTTAACACAGGATACCTTTGCCGTATCAGTTATGATGGCGGTTTCATCAACGGTTGTGGGGCCTGTTGTTCTTGAACGTCTCTTGCGTAAAGATAAAAAAGGTACGCGTCATGATATTGTTCTTGTGGAAAAAGTGCAGGTGCGGTTTCATTGTAGTAGTAGTGATTTAGCAGACTTAGTAGAGCGTAATGTTATTGATGCATATAGCAGTGAAGGGTTTTATGTTACCCGTCTTGAATCTGACCATGGGACGTATCACTTTCAAAAAGAGGATAGCTTAATTACCCTGTATCGTGATGGAGTTGAAATGATTTTCGAAACTCCCGTGGATGATGAATCCTATGTTCGCAATATTCTCTATGAGACCATGGCAGATTTAAGTAGCCTTGTAAATACGGTAAAAAAGCTCGTGCGTCCAGAAGAGATGAAAAAGGAGTTTGCTCAAACTGCACAGCGGGTTAAATTTAATTTGGGCCATGTCTTTCGCCCTGAATTAATTGAGATGGATCTTCGAAGCGATACAAAGGAAGGGATTTTGCGCGAGCTTGTACACATCCTCACTCTCAATGGCTATATTGTTGATGAAGCGGGAGCTTTAAAGGTTGTGTGGGATCGTGAACATGCCGTGAGTACAGGTATGGAAAATGGCGTCGCCCTACCTCATGGTCGGTTTTCTGGAGTAAATGAATTGACTTCAGTTATCGGCTTTCATCGGGAGGGGGTTGATTTTAACTCCATGGATGGTAAACCAGCCCATGTTTTTGTTCTAACTCTTGTTCCTTCAGAAGTACAGGCTCCATATGTTCAATTTTTGGCGGCCATTGCCTCAGCACTAAATGGACCGCAGCGAGTAGCAACACTCTTAGAAAAGAAAACAAAAATTGAAGTTCTTGACTTTCTTAAAGAGTGCAACGATGATTCAAGAGAAAAATAAGAGCCTTATCATTCTCTGTGTGGCATGTTGTATATTCTTGATACGGTCTTATATGTGTTTTTTTAAAGGAGTGTCTTAGTATGGCTCATCTTATTAATGACGAATGTCTTTCCTGTGGGGCGTGTGAACCGGAGTGCCCAGTAAGTGCAATTAGTGAAGGTGATGGTAAATACATCATTGATGCTGATACTTGTACAGACTGCGGTGCATGCGTTGAAGTTTGCCCTGCTGATGCTATTGAAGCAAATTAGTGCACAGTGTTGCACAATCTAAAAAGGAGGTTCTTAGGAGCCTCCTTTTTTTGTTCTGTATAGTTGGTTACATATTGCTCTCGTAGTCTTGGTCTCTCCATGCGTGTCTCGGTTGTTTCCTATGAGGTTTCCACACAAAGGGGTGTTTTCTTATACGATTCTTATGTGCATACGGTCAGAATGTGTTTCGTGTTTTTGTTGTCTGAGTTTAAAAAAAATGGAAAAAATTGCATATGTACGATATACTAATCAAAGAAGACTACTTCTTTGATGAGGGTAATGATGAACTATGTTACATATATACAAGCTGAGCGAGAGTTTATCTTACGAAAAAAAGGGCAATACGGGGAGCAAATTAACCAAGATCCTGGAGAATCCTTTGTTATGGAGTGGGTACGAAACCATGCAAAAGATTTTCGTGCCGCGTGGGTTACATATAATTGCGAAACCTGTATGAATAAAATGAATTGCCCCACAGATTTCCAAGGCTGTACTCGACAAAGTCATAATAGAGGGTAGGGGCCTACTGCATAGCAGATAGCCCCCGCGTATCGCAGGGACTCCCGTAGTTATTTAATCATCTTACTCGTCATCTGTGTCGTCGTTAAAGAAAGAGTCGTACAGAACACGTACGGCCTTATCTTCGTCTGCAGAGTCAATTCCAAAGATAATACTGATTTCAGAACTTCCCTGGTTTACTATGTTAATATTAATACCTGCATCAGCAAAAGCTTGTGCGGCTGCAGCGAGAACCCCAATTTTGTGCAAAAGTCCTTCACCAACAACCACAATTAAAGAGAGTCCAAACTCTGTTCTGATACTGTCTGGTGAGAGCTCATCCTCTATTTTACGAATAATTGAATTTACCGTTCCCGGTTGCAGCTGGTTTTGATCCAGAACAACGGAGAGATCATCTACCCCCGACGGCGAGTGCTCGTAGGATAGTCCCAGCTCTTCAAATATCTGCAACGTTCTTCGACCAAAACCTTTTTCACGGTTCATGAGGTACTTTTGAATATTGAAAAGGCAAAATCCCGAAGCCGCGGCTATACCAATAACATCGCGCTCGTCGGGAAGACGATCGGAAACAATGAGGGTCCCTGGGTTTGATAGATTATTTGTATTACGCAACCGTATGGGGATTTTCTTTTCAGTAACAGGTTTCACTGCTTCCTCATGAAACACGTTAAAGCCCATGTAGGACAGCTCTCGCATTTCTTTATAGGTTAAGGCTGGTATTTGTTCAGGGTCTGAAACCACCTTGGGGTTTGCGCTCAGAATGCCATTTACGTCAGTCCAGTTTTCATACTCAATTGCACCAATAGCTTCTGCAATTAGGGCTCCTGTAAGGTCTGAGCCGCCGCGCGAAAAGGTGGCAACACTCCCATCTTCGGCGATACCATAAAATCCGGGAAAGACGACAACTTTTCCTGAATCAGCAATGGCAGCAATTTCTTCAAGGTTTTTCATTCCTTCTTCTGTCGGTTGAGCATCTCCATATACAGAGCTGACTCGCAGTCCAATGGATTGTGGACAGACAAATTCAGCGGGAGTGTCGCAGAGATTGAGATATTGGCTGAAAAGATTTGCGTTAAATTCTTCGCCGCAGGCGACAATTGAGTCGCGTAGCTTTTCAGGATGTTCTTTATTTTGGGTAATACGAACGTCGAGCTCTGAGAGAACCTCCAGAATCACCTCTTCTGACAGTCCCAATTCGGTATAATTGGTAATAAATCGTTTTTTTACAGCTCCCACGTCGCGGCGTACATCCTTGTTTTTGAGGGTTTTTTCCGCAATAGTAATAAGGTGATCCGTCACTTTTGTTACAATGCCGGAAGAAAGTCCCGGTGCAGAAAGTACAAGGATTTTTCTCCGAGTGTCCAGGTCAAGAATTTTTTTTATCTGTGTTAAAGCTGACGCCGTGGCAACTGAAGTACCGCCGAATTTACATACAAGATAGGACATCTTCGTGTCTCCTCAAATGGATATTGTAGTATGAAACATTTCGTTGTAATATATACTATGAAGCGCTTATTTTAAAGATGTGCGTAAATAAATATGGTAGATTAAAGGTGTTGAAACCGCTCTTTTGAGCTATAGAGATTACTGATTCTCACATTTATTTTATCACTATCAACGGTGATCTCGCCTTTTGCAAGAAGCTTGTTATTTACTAGTACGTCAACGCTTTCACCGGAAAGGCGGTTGAGGAGTACAAGCTTCCCCTTTTTCAATTTCAAAAGCTTTCGAACACTCATGCGGGTTTGGCCGAGTTGTACAGAAAGTTTGACTGGTACATCAAGGAGCATATTAATTGAGTTTTCTGACATGACACCTCCTCTCTCTCTTTCGTATCGGTGTATTTATGGAAAATATTTAGTTATGACGTAAATAAAAGAGAAACTATTCCTGAAAATAGGTTCGTACTAATGCTGTTTCCACGAAATAGCGCTGTTTGTACCGTAAAGGAAATGCAGAGAATCAAGGGGATCCCTAAGGGAAGAATCATCCGTCGCACTACGGCTCTAACCGGTTTGTCGAGAAGTATCGATAATCCTTTAAAGTAGTATATAAGAGCCCCCCCTATGGCGATAGGCGGGCCCAAAATCGGTATAAAGGAAACGAGCATGGGCATACTACCATATGCATACACAGCAAAGAAAGCGGAGAAGGACAGTTGTGATTTTGCTGGTTTGAGGAATACAAATGTAATGAGGCTAAGCAGAAACAGAGAGAGAATACTTCCGGCAAGAGTCAAGGGGATGTTGAGTATGTAGAGCCCTGTTTGTATTTCTTCTGGAAAGCTCGAAAGCCCGATACGGTGTTCTATATCATAGGCAGAAACGTGCGGGCTTTGCTGGTGAATACGTTGATGAAATCGTCCTTGGGCAGATTCCGTGAAAAGCGTATTTCCGGAAAGAAGCCATGCATTGGTATGAAAAGTTAGAATAAGAAGAAAGAAAAATAAGGGAGGGGTGATACGTTGTACCGATGAAAGGGGAGAAAAAAAAGAAGAGGGCGTTTTGAGGAGACTCAGTAGTATGGAAAGAAAATCCTGTGAGCGAGAAACCGTTGTAAGACATGATGCAGATGCCTGAGGCTGGGTGGTTGTGTGGCAATGGGTGAGCGTTGTTGCCGTTCCACAGGTAGGACACTGAGAATGCGGTTCAAAAAAAGGGGTGTCGCATTTACAGCATTTCATTGTGATTACTATACCTTTTACTTATTGTATATACTATTTTCTTGTACGCAGGTTTGTGAGTAAAATACTACAATTTCAAAGGCAAATTGCCTTCTTTTCTGCGGAATGGCCATTTTTATGTTGGAGTACCTATGATTGTAAAACTCTTTATGATTCTTCTTTTCGCAGGGCAGATACTCTTTTCCCAAGGGGCTATTAATTATCGCCTCGGTAAGCAATATTACAATTCCGGAGAGTATGATTTGGCCTTGACTGAGCTTCATAGGGTGGTTACAGCATATCCTGATCACTACAACGCACATTTGACTATCGGGGAAATTTATGTTGCAGAAGGGGAGTATGACTTAGCTGAGCAGAGTGTAAAAAAAGCTCTACGACATAATCCGAATTGGTCTACGGCCTATGAGTTACTTGGATCAATTTATGAAGAACAGGGGAGCATTGATCAGGCAATTCAAGCCTATGAAGGTGCCTTGGGAGGTGCCGATTCCCTTCAGAAAGAACAAATAGAAGATGCCATTGATCGTTTATCTGGTCGCCGTACGGTTTCAGAGGGAGAGCTTGAAGAGCCTGCGGAGGATACTGTCGCAGAAAAGCTTCCTCGGTCGGAAGAAATTTCCGTGGATCGTCGTGATATACCAGCTCAAGCACAAGAAAAACTGGAAAAAGCAATCGACCTCTATCGGCGTGGTGTACGTGAGGATAGTCGCAGCGATTTGGAAGAGTCATTACAATATATCCGCCGTGCCATTGCACTACATCCAGGATATCCCGCGGCATATTATTATGGTGGAGTGATTCGTCGTCGCTTTGGTCAAAATGACATGGCACGGGTGAATTTTGAGCGGGCGTTGCAAGATCCTGATATGGGGTATAATGCTCACTTTTATCTTGGCAGAATTCATGGCGATATGGAAAACTACGATACTGCTATTGATCATCTGCAGTCCTATATCTCCCTTACAGACTATGCTCCGGGTATTCGTCAGGCTCGTGCACACATAGAAGAGTATGAAGAAGCTCGGCAGGATCGTTCTCGCCGTGAAGATAAAGAGCGCCAATCGGTGTTTCGTGATCCCCTGGATGATGAGATCCGACGAGTACCACCACAGCGATCTCTCCCACAGTATTTCCTGCGTATTGACAGTCTATTGGCAATGGTTGTTGTGGATACACTTACTGATGAGGGCCAAGCTATGTTACGCGGGTATCGTGCCTATCATGATGATAAGCTTGACACAAGCATAGAAGCATTTTATGAAACCCTTGATGAGCATGCCAGCGGACAAGTTGCAGAATATTCTCTTTTTAATATTGGTATTGGGAGAATGTTGTTGCGTGATTGGGCAGAAGCAGCTCGAGTTTTTCGTGATTATCGAAACCGATTTCCCCAAGGTGAGCTTTTAGAGAAGGCGTCCTTTCTTGAAGCTCTCGCCACATATGAGATGGGCGACTTTGAGCAGAGCAGAACGCTTTTTACAAACCATGTGCGAAGTTTTTCCGAAGGATCCTTTGAAGGGAAATCTCAGGAAAAAATTGGAGATATTTATCGTCGTTTAGACGAGCCTGCAGATGCACGTACGGCCTATAGGAAAGCCGTGCAACATGCAGTGGGAACACACGATACGGTACATGCTCTCTACAAGAAGGGGTATCTACTTGAAACAATGAAAAATTCAGAACAAGCTCGTCATTTCTATGGAAAAGCAATCGCTGCTGCTGATGCTGGAGGTATCTCAGAACGGGTTCCTCACTCTTTATACCGCATGGCTGATCTCTATTACGATGCGGAAAATCTTGAGCAGGCAAAGTTGGCCTACACCCGTGGAGTTCGCGAGTTTCCTGAATATCCCGATACGCCGTGGGGGTATTTTCAACTTGGTAATATTGCCTTAAAACGGCAAGAGTATGAAAAGGCTATTGAGTTGTATGAACGGGTAATGCGTGATTTTCCTGATGACTACTGGTCTGAGCAGGCTGAGTGGAGAAAACGCAATGCCATTTGGGAGTATCAGTATGGGCGATAAGCACATAAATGCATGTGGAGAGCGTTTGTGTACGGTTTTTTCAGAACAGGTTTCCTGTTATGAAGCACTCTTACATATCACGAAAAAACTATCCGGCTCCATTGCTGTATCCAAGGGAGATCTTACTTCTCTTATGTCTGTCATGGAGGAAAAGCAGCAGCTCATGCAGCATCTTGATACGTTAACGTCTGAGAATCAGACTGAAATGACCCTGTGGCAGGCAGAGCGGGAACATGCTTCTGAATCTGTGAGAGAGCAGGTGAATTCCTCCTTGGATAGAGTAACCCAGGCCATAGAACGATTTCTTCAAGCGGAGAAGCAATTACAAAAACAACTGGAGTTTTATGGAACAGCCGGAAAAACAGAATAACTCCACACCCCAGGAAGAACAGTTAAAGGAAATTATCCGTGATTTTGAAAAGCAATCACAGGTATTAACTCAGGCGTATCGTTCCATGGAGGAACAGTTTGCGGCATTAAATCTTGAGCTTGATTCAAAAAATAAAGCCTTAGAGAGTGCTCTTGCAGAAAAAGATGCGACATATACTCTGCTAAATTCCACCTTAGAAACAATGCATAATGGGGTGATTGCCATTGATGTTGATGGAGTGGTAACGGTATTTAATTCAGCTGCAGAGAATATCTTAGGATATGCGCGGGATGAGGTAGTAGGGCAAACTATTACCACGGCGTTTTTGCATCATACCTTCTCAGAAAATTCACTGTGCGACACCTTTGATTCAGGATGTAATCATGAACTCGATGAGAAATTTATCTGGGATAAAGAAGGGCGTCCGGTTCCAGTGAAATTTCAAAGCTCTCTTCTCTATAGTCCCTCAGGGGTTCTTCTTGGTGCTGTGGAGATATTTAGTGATCTTTCCCGGGTAAAGCAACTTGAAGAGGAGAATGCTCAAAACAAAACCCTCGCTGCCTTAGGGGAAATGGCTGCAACCTTGTCCCACGAAGTTAAAAATCCTCTTGGTGCCATGGGCACATGGGCACGTCTTTTGGATAGAAGTATTGCCTCTGAAGATACTAAAAGCCGCACTATTCTTGCTCACATCACCGATGCCTTAACGCGATTAAATAAAATTGTCTCCAGTATGCTCATATTTGGCCGTCAGAGTGAATCAAGCCAATTACAGCGATGCAATTTGAGAGATCTAATGTGTGAACTGGCTGATAGTATGGAGGTTGAAATGGTATTTACCTCCGGGAAAGATATAACCTTTCTCCGTGAGTGGGATACGCGTGATCTTTTTGTTCGTGTTGATCCGGAAAAAATACGCCAGATTGTAATGAATTTAATGATTAATGCTATTCATGCCATAGATGAAAAGGGTACCATTACGTTGAAAATGGAAGGGATTGATAAACGGGGTGATTCCTATGCAAAAATAACCCTTTCGGATACGGGGTGTGGGATCGCCGAGTCCACAAAGGAGCTTTTGTTTCGTCCCTTTCATACTACAAAGGAAAATGGTACGGGCCTTGGTCTTGCTATTGTGCAGAAGTTGGTTGCCTTCCATAAGGGAACAATACAGGTTGATTCAACCCCGGGAGAAGGAACAGCAATGCACCTGTTTCTTCCCGTTGATATCGTACAGTAAGTATGGTTGCAGCAGTGGTGTTTCCCATGTCACTTCATGGGGTTTTTGATTATGCTATTCCTGAAACTATGCGTTCACGGGTTCAGGTTGGAATGCCGGTGCACGTTTCCTTGCAAAATCGTACCCTTTGGGGAATTGTCTTGGAGATTCGCGCTTCTTCTTCTGTATCTCGGCTAAAACCCCTATTACAGCTTGATGAAGAGTCGTGGAATGAGTCTTCCTGTTCGTTGATTACCCTGTATTCCTGGATAAGTACGTATTATCATACCCCTGTGGGAGATGTCTTTAAACCGCTTCTCAAGGGGGGTGTACAATCTGTTGCTCCAAAAACCAGACAGGTCTACTCTCTTTCTTCTTCTCCTCCAGAACAGATGACCCCACGTCAAAAGGAGATGTATGAACGCGTACGAAAGTACAGGGGAACTGTTTCACGGCAGGAGCTTCGAACAATTCATGGTTTGTCTGAATACATGATTCGCAGTTTTATTACAATGGGCGTTCTTCGTGCTCATACAGAACAGGTGTATCGAAATCCTTCTGTAAAAAGCGGGGCATCCTTTGAGCCTGAGGGGGTCCTGTCTACACAGCAGCAGCAAATTTATGAAGGCATTATCTCCGGGGACGGCCGCCCGGCTCTCATTCACGGTGTTACGGGCAGTGGAAAAACCCTTTTGTATCAAGAATTAGCACGATATGTGCTTCAGAAAGGAATGGGCGTACTTATTCTTGTTCCTGAGATCTCCCTGACTCCCCAGACAGTATCTCGTTTTGTGTCTGTTCTGGGAGATACGGTGGCCGTATTTCATAGTCGCATGTCTGCCGGTGAACGTCGTGATAGTATGGACCAGATTTTGCAAAAGAAGAAACGGGTACTTATCGGTGCACGAAGCAGCATTTTAGCTCCTCTTCCTTCTCCCGGCTTAATTATTGTGGATGAAGAACACGATGGGTCGTATAAGCAGGATGCTCCTGCCCCGCGGTATCATGCGCGAGATGTTGCGGTGATGCGCGGGCATCTACAAGGCGCGCAAGTTGTTTTGGGAAGTGCCACACCGTCTATTGAAAGTTATGAAAACGCTCAATCTGGAAAATATTCCTTGTATACCTTGTCTGAACGATTTGGAGAGGCGGCGTTGCCTCAGATTGATGTTGTTGATATGAAACCCCTGATTACCCAGGGTGAAGCAGCCCCTCTTTCTCCGTTGTTGCGTCGTGAAATGGAATACGCCCTGTGGAATAATCGTCAAATAATACTCCTGTTTAATCGCCGTGGTTTTTCCCGTTCTCGTATTTGCAGTTCATGCGGTGAAGTACATATGTGTCCGCATTGTTCGGTGAATATGGTTTATCATCGTAACGGTGATCAGCTTCGGTGCCATCATTGTGGATTCGTAGAAACACCGGAAGGCAATTGCCCCACTTGTGGAGCGCAAGAAATGGTTCTTGCAGGAACGGGAATTCAAAAAGTTGAGGAGTATCTTAGCCAGTATTTTCCTCATGCAAGGGTGTTGCGCATGGATCATGACACAACGCGGAAAAAAGATGGGCATTCTCAGATAATTTATCAATTTGAAAGTCGGAAAGCAGATATTCTTTTGGGTACTCAGATGGTCGCAAAGGGGCTGAATTTTCCCGGGGTATCACTTGTCGGTGTCTTACAGGCTGATACCGCACTTTCTGTTCCTGATTTTAGGGGGTCTGAGCGTCTCTTTCAGCTCCTTATGCAGGTGGCTGGACGCGCTGGGCGTACGGATAATCTGGGAAAGGTTGTACTCCAGACCTTTTCTCCACAGGCCCCGGCTATAACCTATGCGGCGGCTCATGACTATGCAGGCTTTTTCTTTCAGGAACGCGCTGATCGTTCTCATATGAGGTATCCACCATTTTCATATTTAGCTCGACTGCTTTTTGTGTCAAAACAGGAAGATTCTCTCATGACAGTGAGTGAAGCCATGGCACGCATGATACAAAAAGAGGTTTCTCATAAGACTGCCGTTCTTGGTCCTGTTGCGGCAAGTATTGCTCGCATAAAAAAAGAGTTTCGAGCAACAATCCTTTTAAAGAGCAGTGATAGACAAGAGCTGCATCGTGTTCTTACTCGAGTGGAACAGGCACGTGTATCTACGGTAAAAAATGTTCGTATCGCCATTGATGTTGATCCCAATTCCATGGAGTAATTCTACTATGAGGCCCGTAAAGCTATTTTTTCTGCTCTTAAAAATAATTATAACTGTGTTGATCCTTCGTATGGTGCATCGTTCTTTCTTAGGAAATATGCAGGATCTTGTTTCGTTTTTTTCAGGGTTCCCTCTTCCATTTCATCGCTTTTTCTGGCCATTGTTTTTTGCCCTTTGCATGCAACTTCTTTTGGTAGTTCGATGGCGACAAACCTTGGCGCTTTTTGGAATTCATCCTCCTCTCTATGTTGTTATAAAAAGCTACTTTGTTGGAAGTCTCTTTGCATTTCTAACTCCGGGCCGTATTGGTGAAGTGTTTCGTGGTGCAGGGATGAATGAAGGGGGGCGTTTTACTGCGGGAGCAGCGGTTCTGTTTGAGCGTTTTTTTTCTACGGGGGTTGTTTTTCTCATTGCGTTACTTCTGTTTCATGTATATCCTGCTGCAGCAATTGACGTATTAGCTGAGGGGCAAAAACGGGTATTTTCTATATATGCACTTTTTTTACATGTCTTAGGAGGTGTGTTTTTTATTTGTATGGTTCTTACCCCGCTGGTTCTGTTTACGTATATTCGTCGTTTTATGCAGAAGGGTAAACTATTTATTCATATACTTCTTCTCTCCTCTGGTATTCATTTGTTTCTTCTTATGCAGGTGGGCTTTCTTTTTCACGCCCTTGTTCGCACCTCTTTTCGAGAGGGGATGCTTGTGGCGTCTCAAACCTTTGCTGCGATTCATTTTGTCCCTGTGACCGTGGGTAACATGGGGGTACGCGAATATTTTCTGCATCTTTTTGGGCTCTATTTTTCCGAATATGCCGATGTTCATTTTCAACATAACATACTTGCCGTTTCTTTGGTTATCTTGGCGTGTAACCTCATCTTACCAGCCTTGATAGGTCTTTTCCTTTTTATTTTCATAAATTTAATACAAGAAATTAGACAGTTCTTTAATTATATTGTAGGGTGTGACGCATAGGGACGCCGTTTCAGAAATGAGGTTATTATGGAAGATGCTTTTACCAGCAGTGGCGTGGCATTTGCCTTTGGTGTTATCACGGGAGGGTTTATTGCGGTACTCCTCTCCATACTCTTTTTTATTATAGAAAACAGAGTACGATATGGACGGGAGAAGGAAAAGGAGCTTGTTGCTAAGACCGTGTCCGGACTCATGCGTCGTGTAAATCATATTTTTATCAGCTATCGCTTGGGGGATATATCTTTCCGGCAGATGGAGGCAGAAAGCCGTGAGGTGATCTCTCAAATAGACGAGGAAGTTTCGGAAAATTCAGTCTTTTTGAACAATTCCTATGTTTCTATTATTCAACAGTATATCGATGAAAAAAATGAGAGCCTTGTAACAATTAAGGAGAGTTTGTCCGCTTCGTCAACCCAGGCAGCGGCCACAGATTACATACCCGATGGGGCTTCTTTCCAGAATGAATATGCACCTCGCATATCTTCAGCCACAGAGAATACAACTACCCAAGAAGAAGAGGGGAGAGTTTCTTCTACAGATACTCAGGAAAAAGAAGCCCCCTTGGTATCACGCGAGTCTGAGACGATGGAAGCTCCCTCCACGGAGGACAACGCCTTCACAGATCTTACAGAATATATTGCCGGAGATGCTACGGATGAACCTCAGGATACAGAACCGGCTGTTTTTGAAAAAGATGATCGCCGAGATACTGGATTAGAAGAACGGACGGTTACGGAGCAAACATCCGATGCGGCGTCTGGCGATATAGAACCTACTTATGCGGCGTCTGAAGATTTGAATGTCAGTGGTACAGAAGTGCTTAAGGACGATGCACTGTTACATGAACAAGATACTTCTGGTGTACATGGTTCTCATGATGAGGATGAGTCTTTCTCTCTTGGTGATTTTATGGAAGAGAAATCTATGAAGGAGACAGTGGATACTTCTGCCGTAGATGAGATGGACGAGTCTGAATCTGGGGATGGTTCGAAGGAGCTTTCCCTCGATGAAGCTGAATCTACGCCCCGTGATGCTACTGAGGATGCCTCCTTCTCCTTTGCGGGAAAACAAGATTTTACCGTCGAGGAAGAAGACGACTCTCATCCTGAGACTGAAGACGGTGCTTCATTAGGCCAAGAGCAGGAAACACCACACCACGAAAATAACGAGGAAGAGTTTGTTGATCTCCATTCTTCCGATCTTGCAACTTCTGCTGCATCGAAGGAAAATTCCTCTTCGATGGAAGAACAAAATCAGGAGTCAGATGTCTCCTTGGCGATTGACGAAGATGATTTTAGTTTTGCTATTGATAAGGCGTTTAATCTCACCTCGGAGGATGAGGAAGATGCGGTGGAGCAAGAGAACACATCCTTAGATGCAACCATTGAGCTTTCATCGGATACTCTCATGAGCGATGATACCTTGGCAGAGGAATCCCCCTTTGACTTCTCCTTTCATAGTGGGGGTGAAACCGAACAGAGGCAGACCGGAGATGAGGCTCCTACTGATCTTTCTGATCGTTCCCTGGATAGTATTGGCTTGGACGTATCTGAAGATACGGATGAAGCGTTTCCTTCTTTTCAGCATACTGATGAAGGCACATCCTTAGATACAACCATTGAGCTTTCGTCGGATACTCTCATGAACGATGATACCTTGGCTGAGGAGTCACCCTTTGACTTTTCCTTTCGCAGTGGAAGTGAACCTGAAAAGACTCAAGCTGATGATGAGTCTTCTCCTATTCCCGCGGAAAGTCCCCTTAATAGCATGGGTTTTGATTTTTCTGAAGATACAGAGGATGATTTCTCTTCCTTAGAAAGTCCCTTGGAGCGTACGCAGGAATTTAATCTTAATGACACAAGTGTACCCCTAGATCAGATAGATGTGGAAGCAACGCAGGAGTTTAACCTCAACGACCTCATGTCTCAAGCAGAAGAGAGTAATGACTTGGATGATCAAGATATGGTGAGTGGGGACGATGTGGCGAATAAACTGGATGATCTATTTAAATAAAAGTGCAGGTGATACGTGGGGGAGAAGATAGGCGTGAGTAGACGTCAAGATATTTGCGAGGTGAAAGCTCTTGAAAATCTACCCTGTAATGTGTCTGTTGCGGGATGGGTTCGCACGGTGCGCCGGGGCAAGAATATCCTTTTTATAGAGATAAATGATGGTTCCTGTCTGGAAAATCTTCAGGTTGTGTGTGATCATCGGGTGAATTCTTTTTCGGAAATAGCAACGGTAAAAACAGGGGCATCGCTCAGTGTTTCGGGGAAATTGGTTATGTCGCCTGCATCGGGACAACGGGTTGAGTTGCAGGGGCAGATTGTACATATCTATGGCAGAGCCGATGCCACGTTTCCCTTGCAGAAAAAGGGGCACTCCATGGCATTTCTTCGAACCATGCCACATTTGCGTCCACGTACAAATACCTTTTCCGCGCTTACCCGGGTTCGTTCCGCCTTGAGTCAGGCCGTGCATCGTTTCTTTGATCAGCGCCGTTTTGTGTATCTGCATACTCCTATCATTACAGCCAATGATTGTGAAGGTGCAGGAGAGCTTTTTCAGGTAACCACACGAAAAGAAACTGAGGTAGCAGAGAGTCCTGACTCGTATGAACAGGACTTCTTTGGAAAAAAGACTTTTCTAACCGTGAGCGGTCAGCTTGAGGGTGAAGCTTATGCCACGGCCGTAGGAAAAATTTACACCTTTGGGCCAACATTTCGTGCAGAGAATTCCCATACCTCGCATCATTTGGCAGAGTTTTGGATGATAGAGCCTGAAGCGTCTTTTTATGAGTTGGGTGACGTGATGAACTTGGCGGAAGACTTTTTGCGTTTTCTCTGTGGAGAACTTCTTTCGGTTTGTGCGGAGGACCTTTCTTTTTTTGATTCACGTATCTGTCCCGGAGTGCGAGAACGTCTTGAAAAAATACAGGAAACCCTCATTTGTCGCGTGTCATATACAGAGGCTGTCGCATCTATTCAAGAGGCTGATACAACCTTCGAAACAGCTTTGTCCTGGGGCATGGATCTCCAAAAAGAACATGAGCGGTATTTAACGGAAGTACTCTACGGCGCTCCTGTGATTGTGTATGATTATCCCCGTGAATTAAAACCGTTCTACATGAAAGTTAATGATGATACAAAAACCGTAGCAGCCATGGATCTTTTGGTTCCTCACGTGGGTGAATTAATTGGTGGGGCTGAGCGGGAGTCTCGCCTCGAGGTGCTTGTCGAACAGATGGCTCGTTGTAAGATTGATCCCAAGGCCTATGATTGGTATCTTGATTTGCGACGATATGGTTCTGTTCCCCACGGCGGTTTTGGTGTTGGTTTTGACCGACTCGTACAGTTTGTAACCGGTATGAAGAATATTCGTGATGTTATACCCTTTCCCCGATCAGCGGGATCTATTTAAGAAAAGAGGTTCCTATGAAGTATGTTGTTCTCCTCTGTATGTTTGCCCTATTTGTTTCCTGTTCCTCTGGATCTCTTCTTTCTCCCGGAACCGGAGACGACTCAACTGTTTCCGATGAGTGGGTTCCCGAACGGTGGGATGATGAGGATAATGACGAATAAAGACACGGCAGACTATTTTCTGTATCGTATTCTTGATGCCAATATGAATCGTCTTCGTGAAGGAATACGTGTGGTGGAAGAGTATTTTCGTTTTTTTTGTGAGGCTCCCAAGGAGACGCATCTTCTCAAAAACCATCGGCATATGCTGCAGGAGTTAGAAGAGGTTATTGGTGTCAATAATTTGCTAAACGCACGAGACGTTGCACGAGATATCCTTCGTGATGGTGCAACGGGAACAGAGCTTTCCCGAAGCTCTGTAGAACGGGTCTTCACCGCAAATATTCGTCGTGCCGAGGAGTCGGCTCGTGTAATAGAGGAGTATTGCAAGGTTCTTTCTTTGGAAGAGGCTGTGGTGATGGCAAAGAAAATTCGTTTTGATTTGTATGATTTAGAAGCAACTGTGGGGCTGAGTGGTTCGAAAAAAGACTAAGGCAACGGTGAAGAAAGAGTCAGCTCCACGAGAGCAACGTGTTCGTATCCAAATATGGGGGTTGGTGTATCTGTCTGTAGCCATTCTTACTTTTGTGGCCCTTTTTTCCCACTATTATTCCCTTGACTCTGGTGTTATGGACAATGTACTTGGGCCGTATATTGGCACGTACCTCTCGCTTGGTTTAGGAGCTCTCTTTGCGCCGTTTCCCGCTGTATTTGTTCCCGTTGCTATTGGGGTAGTGGGGTGGAATATGCTATTTCAAAAACCCATACCGGTTCGGTATGTCTTTTTGACAACCCTTTTTATTCTGTTGCTTTCCACAATTGCGTTTATTCCACGAATGCCTGCCATGGTGGGGGATGAGGTGTATCAGCTTGGAGGGGAAAATCTCATGGGGTATTTTATCACCCGGGTTACCCTTCTGCCTCTTTTTGGAGATAAAATATTTGGTGCGTATTTTATTGTGTTTCTCCTGCTTATTATTACTATTATGAGTTTCTTTCAACTTGATATTGTGCTTTTTATGCGACGTATATACGGGTGGGTAAGATCCCGTCTTGCTGTGCAAAAAAAGAAGGGGGCGAAGAATAGGCCACGGGATTTTATAAGAAATATTATATCCCGTATTCGTTCTCTTCTGCGTCCAAAAAAAACTGTCACGCGTCATGATACACAGGAAGCTATAGACATAGTACAATTTGAGCCGCCCCATGAAAATGAAACAAGAACAGACGCACCCGCCACGGCACCTTCGGAAGATCTCATTGTCTCCCCTGAAAAGGATGAACAGAATCATGCCGGAAATGTTCCGGGATCTCATTCTGATGGTACTCCTCAAGAAGAATATGAACCTTCTCAAGCAGAGCAGTTCACAACCAGCTCGCGAGAACATGCGCAGTATGTAATTCCTTCTGGTACAGTAATCCCCAATCCACCACGAAAAGACAACTCCATTGATCGTATTGCCTTGGAAGAAAAGGGACGTGTTCTGATACAAACGCTCGAAGAGTTTAATGTAAAGGGGTGTACCATTGCTTCTATTCGCCCCGGTCCGGTAGTAAGTCGGTTTGAAATAAATCCGGCCCATGGTGTGCCGATTCGAAAAATATTGAAATTGCAGGATGATCTTGCTTTAAAGGTTGGGGGGCGTTCTATTCGTATCCAAGCGCCAATCCCTGGAAAATCCCTTGTGGGCATAGAGATTCCCAATGATACACGGGAAATTGTCTATTTTAAAGAGATTTTAGACTCCCGAGATTTTAAAAATTCCTCTGCAGCGCTTCCTGTCATTATTGGGAAATCTATCTCCGGGCAACCCTTAATTGAAGATATTTCGAAAATGCCTCATCTTCTGATTGCAGGACAAACGGGAGCGGGGAAGTCTGTCGGTATTAATTCTTTTATTGCCTCTCTTCTTCTCAGCAGAACCCCTGATGAGTTACGACTGATACTCATTGATCCGAAAAAGGTGGAAATGGCCTGTTATGAAGGTATCCCTCACCTCATGTCTCCTGTTGTTACGGAGCCCGAAAAAGCAGTTGCTGCTCTTCAGTGGGGAGTTCGTGAAATGGAGTCTCGGTACAAGCTTCTTTCGCGGGTTGGCTCCAAAAATATAACCTCCTTTAACCAGAAATTTGACAGCGGACGTCTCTCCTCTTATGTTGAGCGGGGGGTGATTGAAGCAGAGGATGCAGAGAAGCTTCCCTATATTGTAATTATTGTTGATGAGTTAGCTGATCTGATGATGACGGCATCCAAGGATGTGGAGAAGTTGGTACAGCGTATTGCGCAGCTTGCCCGGGCTGTGGGAATTCATCTCATCGTTGCTACCCAGCGTCCATCCGTAGATATTATTACCGGGCCAATTAAGGCAAATTTAACCTCCCGTATCTCCTTTCGAACCATTCAGTCACAGGATTCGCGAACGATTCTCGGGTCGGTTGGTGCAGAAAAACTGCTGGGTATGGGAGATATGCTCTATTTAAAAAATGGAGCGCCAGCTATAGAACGGTATCATGGTGCTTTTATTTCGGAAGAGGATGTGGAAAATCTGGTGGCAGAAATTGCTGCGCAAGGTATTCAACCAGGCACTGTTGAATTTGATGAAGAGGAAGATACTGCTGCAACGGGAATTGTCGATAATGCTGATGACCTCTTTGAAGATGCGGCCCGTTTAGTGGTTTCCAATGGTTTGGGTTCAACATCAATGATACAACGGCGTTTGGAGGTTGGCTATGCCCGGGCTGGGCGTATTATGGATCAGCTTGAAAAAGCGGGTATTGTGGGCAAACCTAAGGGTAGTAAACCACGTGAACTGCTTGTAACAGATATGGAAGTACTTGATGAAATGTTCAATGCATAAGGAGAGAGGCCATGAGTTTTCCTGATTCTTTTCTCTGGGGGGCATCCACTGCGGCGTATCAAATTGAGGGTGCTGCTGCAACAGATGGTCGAGGTGCCTCTGTGTGGGATGCTTTTTGCCGAAAACCCGGAGCGGTGGTTGGAGGAGAAACGGGAGATGTGGCCTGTGATCATTACAATCGATATGCTGATGATATTGCCCTCTGGGCGTCTTTAGGGCTACAATCATATCGCTTCTCCCTTTCGTGGTCACGCCTTTTTCCTCACGGCCGGGGACGGGTAAATTCCAAGGGGGTCGATTTCTATAATCGCGTAATTGACACGTTGCTGTTCCACAATATTACTCCGGTCATAACGCTCTTTCATTGGGACTTTCCCCTTGACTTATTTTATCAAGGGGGATGGCTTCATCGTGATAGTGCCTATTGGTTTGCCGACTACGCAGCCTTCGCAGCTCAAACCTTTGGCGATCGGGTTACATGGTGGATTACTCAGAATGAACCTCAGTGCTTTATTGAACTTGGGCATAAGACTGGCTATCATGCACCGGGGCTTTCTCTACCGCAACGTGAGGTTTTATGGGCTGCTCATAATTCCCTTCGGGCCCATGGCTGTGCCTACGGACAAATGAAAGAGGTGCGGAATTCTCTCATGGTTGGGTATGGTCCCGTTGGCGTAACGTCTATCCCACAGGAGGAGACTTCAAAAAATATCATGCAGGCACGCCACCACATGTTTTCACATACAGATGAGTCTCTTTTTACCAATACATGGTTTATGGACCCTGTTTTTAAGGGGGAATACCCTGAAGATGGGTGTCATTTCTATGGTACAGATATGATTGAGTTTCACAGCAGTGATATGGAGGAAATTCATCAAGGTGCAGACTTCCTCGGTACAAACATCTATCACGGTACCTATATTAATGATACAGGGGGTGAAGTAGCACCACCGCAAGGACATTCCACCACAGCCATGGGGTGGCCCATAACTCCCCGTGCGCTCTATTGGGGGCCTCGCTTCCTCTCTGAGCAGTATGGAGTACCCCTCGTCGTCACCGAAAATGGTATGGCCGGCACAGATTACGCAATGCCAGATGATACCATTATCGAAGACCCGTATCGAGTAGCCTATTTACGGCAGTATCTTCAAGAGCTTCGTCGGGCGTGCCGTGAAGGTGTTGACGTCCGTGGATACTTTGTGTGGTCAGCCCTTGATAATTTTGAGTGGGCAGAAGGATACGGAAAGCGCTTTGGTATTGTCTATGTCGATTATGAGACCCAAGAGCGTTTCTGCAAAAGGTCAGCCTTATGGTATAAAGAGGTTATAGAGAGCAATGGAAGAAATCTTTAGGAAGGAAGATCGGTATATGAAAAATATGTTCTGGAGTGATACGATTCAAGGATTGGAGCCGTATCAAGCAGGTGAACAGCCACAGGATAAGGCATATGTAAAACTGAACACTAATGAGAATCCCTATGGGCCTTCTCCGCGTGCTCAAGAGGTATTACGCCAGATTCCCTTTTCTGATTTACGTTTGTATCCTGATCCTGAATCTTTGAAATTACGACAAAGTATTGCCACCTATTATGGGCGTTCTGTAGAAGAGGTTTTTGTTGGTAATGGTTCCGATGAAATCCTCGCGTTTGTATATATGGCTTTTTTTCAAGGAAAGCGGCCAATCCGTATTCCCAGTATCACCTATAGCTTCTACCCTGTGTATTGTAATATGTTTAATGTAGATGCTGTTCTTGAGCCCTTAGAGGATGATTTTACCCTGAATCTTGATTCGTACAGTACGGACAACGGCGGTATTATTTTTCCTAATCCCAATGCCCCCACGGGCCGAGCAGTTCCCTTGGAAGAGATACGCCAGCTTCTCCAAAGAAACACCGATTCTGTTGTGGTGGTGGATGAAGCATATGCCGATTTTGGTGCTGAGTCGGCGGTAGATCTTGTAGAGGAATTTCCGAATCTCTTGGTTGTGCAAACCTTTTCTAAATCCCGTTCTTTGGCGGGGCTTCGTGTTGGCTTTGCCATAGGAAATGCGGATCTTATTGCAGGGCTTTCAACAGTAAAAGATTCCTTTAATTCTTATCCTGTCGATCGGATTTCTCTGGAGGTGTGTGCCGCAGCCATGGATGATCATGACTACTTTGTTGAGTGTTGTGAAAAGATCAAGGCAACACGAGAGCGGGTGTCACAGCAACTTAGTTCCTGGGGTTTTTCCGTACTTCCTTCACAGGCCAATTTTATTTTTGTAAAACCTCCCGCCCCTATAACGGCAGAAAAAATGTACCTTCAGTTAAAAGAAAAAGGGGTGTTGGTTCGATATTTTCATAATAAACCGGGAATAAAGGAATTTTGCCGGATTAGTATAGGATCTGATGCAGAGATGGATATCTTTATGGAGAAGATGTCTTCCATTCTTTCTTCGGTGGGGGTCGTATGAATCTTGATACAGTTATTGCTAAAATTCCTGATTTTCCCAAACCGGGAATTCTCTTTTATGATATTACGACCGTGTTTAAAACCCCGGCGGCACTTCGCTTTTGTCTTGAGCAAATCTGTTCACACTTCCCAGCAGAAGAAATTGACGGGGTCGTGGGAGTTGAAAGCCGTGGGTTTATCATGAGTTCCCTCTACGCTCATGAGACTCAGACCCCGCTTCTTCTTGCTCGTAAGGCGGGAAAATTACCTGGGAAGACAGTGTCGAAGAAGTATGCCCTGGAATACGGTACGGCAACCATGGAAATGCATGTGGAAGATATTGTTGCGGGAAAAAGATACCTCATTGTGGATGATTTAATTGCCACAGGCGGAACTCTTGCCGCCGTGGCACATATGATAGAACAACAGGGGGGAGAAGTGGCAGGGATTTTTTCTATTATCGGCTTGCCCTTTCTTCAATATGAGGAGAAAATAGGTCAGTATCGAATCATTACCTTGCAGGACTATCACGGTGAGTAGTCGTTCCTTGTGCTCCCATGAGTTTGGCATACTCATGGGGCGCATCAAGGCTTCTAATATCCACAAATTCTCCCCGAGGACACTCTCGCAGGGCTGTGAGTTGGGTTAATATGCGCTCAGCAGCCTTCCGTGGAGAGAGCATTACTCCTGTGGCGTGTGCTTCTGCTATGCGTTCTACGGCATGATATTTGTTTCGATCCACATCCGTACGCAGATAATGCGTCATCTGTGTGTCTATCAAGCCGGGGGCGAGGGCGGTGAGTCCTGTTTCCTGTGGAAACTCATGGGCGTATAACTTTATAAGCATATTACCTGCTGCTTTTGAAAGTGCATATCCTCCCCAGCCTCTATTTCCCACCACAGCGGCTCCGGAAGAGATCAGTATGATGTGTCCCACGGAGTGTATATGGTGGAGAAACCAATCGAGAATACTTTTCTGAGCCCATACATTCACATTGAAGATGTCTTGGAGTTCTGAAACCGCTGTTTCAGAAAGATCTGCAATTCTTCCCAATACCCCCGCATTGAGAATGACAAGATCCACATGCTTCAAATCTTTCATCAGAGTGGTGAGGGTTGGGTGAATCGTTTCTCTTTTACGAATGTCACAAGTCGCATGTGTAATATCTGCGCGGGGGCAGTTCCGTCTGCTTATTCCATACACATCCCAGCCGGCATCTGTTAAGGTTTCGCCGAGCCCAAGGCCGAGACCACTGCTTATTCCACTAATAAATGCCTTTTTCATTGTTCCTCCTGTGTTATTGTCCCATATTCATGAGAGGAAGGGGAGATGGACTCTCACCGTTCATAAAATAAATCTTAGATCCTTCATCCTGTGATATCTCTTTCAGTGCTTCCATGGCCTGTAGTTGAATATAGGCAGGATTGTCTTGCATGGCTTCATTGATACGAGCTATTTCAAGAGCGCGTGCTTCTGAAAGTATCATGATTTTCTCTGCTTCTTTTTCTGCGGCTTCACGTTCTGCCTCAGCTTGAGCAACTTTCTGTTTTTGTTCTGTACGAAATCTTTGGAGCTCTGCCTGTTGTTGAAGGGCTCGTTGTTCATGCTCTTTCTTCAGTTAAATGGCTTTAACAATAAATTCTGGTAGATTGATGTCCCGAATAAGAACGTCAGTCACAATAATACCGCGATGGGTAAGGTAGGTTTGAAGATCGCGAAGAATTCCGGTTTTTAATTGTTTCTGTGTTTCCGCGGTGAAAAAGTGTTCAGCACGTTCAATATCTTTTCCCTGTTCACGAACGATTGAACGGATTGCTGGGTTGATATGGATACGAATAAGATCATCAATGGTTCCAATATTACGGAGAATAGCCCCAGCTTTCTCTGTGTTAATACGATATTGTACACTCACATCGATAACTGTTTGGAGTTGATCTTGCGTTGGAACCTGTATCGTTTCTTTTATGGTTTTTTCTCTTCCATCGTAGTGCACCCATGAGAGAAGGGGGTTTACGGGAAAGTGAAGCCCCTCAGAATATGTTCGTTCAAGGACTTTCCCAAAAAGAACTGGTACTCCAACGTGCCCCGGTGAAACAACAACAAAGGTTTTGTTTCCAAGAACAAGTAAGAAAAGAATACATAGTACTGAAAGGGTGAAAAGAACTTTCTGTGGTGTTTTCAATGTGGGGTCTTCTTGGTAAGATTCTCTAAAAAAGTTTCAGTATAAATGGGTATCCCGAGGGACTCCGCTTTTGTATATTTTGATCCACTATTTTCACCCGCAATAAGTGCAGTGGTGGAGCGGCTCACAGAAGAGGTAACTCGTGCCCCCTTTGATTCAAGAAGCTTTTTTGCTTCAGCCCGAGTGAATTCCGAGAGGGTTCCGGTTATGACATAGGTTGAGCCTTCAAGAGAGGTGTCACTGTTTTTTCCTGATGTTTCTTCCGTACGGAGGCCCAGATTTTTCAGTTCTGATATAAGGGATTTATTTTCCGGGGTGGAAAAATATGAGAAGAGTGACGCTGCTATTTCTGGTCCAACCGTATGAATTTTCTCCAGCTCCTCACAGCTCATATTCATAAGTTTTTCAAGGGAGCCTGTTTCTGCAGCAAGCACCCGTGCTGTTTCACTTCCAACAAGGGGAATACCCAAGGCATGCACGAGAGAGGCGAGACCTGCATTTTTGCTTTTCTCGAGAGATTTGAGTAGCTTTGATGCTGATCGTTCACCCATACGGGGAAGGGGGACGAGCTCTTCTTTAGTGAGTTTAAAGAGATCTGCCGGGGTTTCTATCATTTTTCTTTGCAGAAGCTCTTCGAGAATGGCTGGCCCAAGACCGTCAATATTCATGGCAGCTCGTGAAACAAAATGTTTGAGAAAAGAGAACCGTTGTGCCGGGCAGGCTGTATTAACGCAGCGAAGTGCTACTGTATGCGGCTCTTTAACAAGAGGTGAGTGACATGATGGACAATGAAAGGGGAGTTCGAAGGGAGTGGTGGTACGTTTTTCTGCAACGGAGATAACCTTAGGAATAATTTCCCCACTCTTTTCCACGGTTACCATATCTCCCACATTCACAGAAAGCCGATATATTTCGTCATAATTATGGAGTGTGGCATTTTGAACGGTCGTGCCCGACAAGGATATTGGCCTTAGGCGAGCAACGGGGGTGATTACTCCCGTTCTTCCCACCTGTGCATCAATGGCGGTAATTTCCGTAATACCGCGATCCGGGGCAAATTTATAGGCTCGTACCCATCGGGGAGATTTTGCCGTAAGACCGATTTCATCATAGCGATTTATTTCATCAACCTTAATAACCATTCCATCTATGGGGTAGGGGTGATTTTCTTTTTTGCGCTCCCATTCTGAACAGAATGACAGTAAGGGGGCTGGTTTTGCAAATGGTTCAGAATGAATGACCGTATGAAATCCCAGGTGCTTCAGTTTTTCAAGATTCTTGCTATGCGAGAGCTCGCTTCCTTCTGCCAAGAGTGCATAGGCATGGAAATCAAGTCCACGTCGTGCAACCTTCTGCGGAGAAAGCAGTTTTATTGTTCCTGCGGCTGTATTACGTGGGTTCTGCATGGGAGGCTGCCCGTTTTCTTTCAGTTCCTTATTGAGGTGATGAAAACGTGGATAGCTCATAAGAATTTCCCCGCGCACCTCCAGAAAACCGGGGGCGTCAATTTGTAGGGGGATTGTGCGTATGGTACGAACATTCTCTGTGATACAATCCCCCCGGGTACCGTCGCCACGGGTCACAGCACGAATGAATCGTCCGTCTTGGTAGTGAAGGGCACAGGCGACACCGTCCATTTTTAATTCTGCAATACAACTTAGAGCACCGTATTTTTGTATATCATGAATCCATTTTTCCAACTCTTCTTTTGAGTAGGTATTGGTGATACTCAACATAGGGGTGGCATGGGTGTATTTGAGAAAACCCTCTGTGAGGTCACTTCCTATGCGCTGAGTGGGAGAGTTTGGCGATACAAGATGGGGGTACTGCTGTTCTAACTCCACCAGCTCTCTATACAGAAGGTCATAGTGATAGTCAGAGATCTCCGATCTCCCAGTGCCGTAATAGGTTGCATCATAGTATGCAATTTTTCGATACAGCTCATTCATACGTGTTTGGCTCATGACAGACCCTTTCTGCGTCACTGCATATGGAAGAATTAAATCGGTGAAACACGATTATGGTTGCGGCGGTAGACAGAGTCCGCCGGCTAGCTCCTGAAGGTGGGATATCTCCTGTTTCCAGAGTTCTGGGCGAGGAGTTTCCAAAACAAGGGGGATTTTCGTAAAGGTATCGTTTTGGGCGATATATTCAAACACAGCCATGCCGAGCTCCCCTGCTCCCAAAATTTCATGCCGATCTTTTCGTGATCCAAAGGGGGTTTTGGAATCATTCAGATGAAGTCCACGAAGGTATGAGAGGCCGATGCGAGCGTCGAGCTCTTCAAAAAATTGTGCAGCACCCTCTTTGGTAGAGAGGTCATATCCAGCCGAAAAGGCGTGGCATGTGTCGATGCACACACCCATGCGATTTTTTTTATTCACTTGGGAGATAATCTCGGCTAGATGCTCAAGGCGATATCCGAGGTTGGTACCCTGGCCGGAGGTGTTTTCCAGGACAAGGGTGACATCTTCTGTTTCTGCTAAGGCACTGTTTATAGATTCAGCAATAAGGGCTAAGGCTTGCGACTCACTATTTTTGTTGAGATGACTTCCGGGATGAATATTTAAGGTTGCAAGAGAGAGGAGGGAGCATCGTTGTAATTCATCAATACAGCAGCTCAATGACTTTATACGCTTTTCCCGTTCTGGATTACATAAATTTACCAAGTATGTTCCATGAGGGAGAACCATGTCAGACGTATACTCTGCTGCATGCATATTTTCCCAGAAGGATGAAATTGTATCAGGGGTAAGGGGCTTTGCATGCCATTGACGCTGGTTCTTAGTAAACATTCCAAAGCCAGTCGCGCCAAGTTCACTGGCACGTTCAGGAGCATTTTGAACTCCTCCGGTAATTGACACATGCGGGCCAATGTATTTCATGATGTATCCTTTTTCTTGAAAATACATTGTGATGAAGGTCGGTACAATCATTAATTCATAGAAAAAGGGAGTATCCCGAAGGATACTCCCCTGTATTCGACAAGCTCAGAATGCAGTTACTGAGAATCTTTCTCAGCAAGCTTTTCTAGAAGCTTGTACCGATTTGCCACTTCAACAGCAGAACTCTCAAGAAGGGAGTCAGAAAGATCTTTCTGGCTTTGCGCAAGAGTTCTAAACCGGTTTTCACTTAAGGCAAACTCCTTATAATCCATGGTAGGAGCCTTGCTATCGATGGAAAGAGGATTCTTTCCTTCTTGAGCAAGTTCAGGGTTGTACCGGTAGAGTTGCCAGTGTCCTGATTTAACTGCCGCGTCTTGGTGTTTCACACCGTCCTTGAGGTTAAACCCATGGGCAATACAGTGTGAGTAGGCAAGTACAAGAGATGGGCCGTCGTAGGCTTCAGCCTCACGCATGGCCTTAACCACTTGGTTTGGATTGGAAAGAGACACCTTGGCAACATAGATATTACCATAGCTCATGGCAATCATACCAAGATCTTTCTTTTCCGCTGGTTTACCGCTGGCAGCAAATTTTGCTACGGCTCCCTTAGGAGTAGCCTTCGATGACTGACCGCCCGTATTTGAGTACACTTCCGTATCCATGACAAGAACATTTACATTCTTACCGGATGCAAGGACGTGATCCAAACCGCCATAGCCAATATCGTAAGCCCAGCCATCACCACCAAATGCCCATACAGACTTATCTACAATATAGTCTGCAAGGGTTTGAAAGTCTTTCTTGAGGCTCGTGTCATTGCCAATCATCTCTTTCAAGTCTTCAATATCTTTGCGAAGAGATGCACGCTCCTCATTTGTCGCCTGTGGCGCTTCAAGTACAGCGGCTATCTTTTCAGATATTTCAGGAGAACTGCTTTCTTCTTGAAGTTTACGGGAAACTTCAAAGGCTCGCTCTCGAAATTTATCAACGGTCATGCGCATACCAAAGGCAAGTTCGGCATTGTCCTCAAAGAGAGAGTTGTTCCATGTAGGCCCGCGACCATCTTTGGTTGTGGTGTAGGGAGTTGTGGGAAGGTTTCCACCATAGATTGAAGAACATCCCGTGGCATTGGCAATAATTGCACGGTCGCCAAAAAGCTGTGATATGAGTTTCACATACTGAGTTTCACCACAGCCGGCACAAGCACCGGAAAACTCAAAAAGAGGTGTGACAAACTGCGTGCCTTTAAAGTTGCTCATGTCTTTATCATCAACCACCACATCGGGAAGTTTGTTGATAAAGAAATCCCAGTTTTCAGACTCTTTAGCGCGCATCTCATCAGTTAAAGGAGTCATTTTAATGGCTTCCTTTGCCTTCATGGGACATGATTCAACACAGAGTCCACATCCAGTACAGTCAAGAGCTGATACTTGCAGGGTATACTTCATATCCTTATATTTTGCTTTACCGTCACACGATTTAAATGTGCTTGGTGCATCTGAAAGCTCTTTTGCATCGTACACCTTGGGACGAATAACCGCATGGGGACACATAAAGGAACAACGATTACACTGAATACAGGTTTCGCAGTTCCAAACGGGGATATGAACAGCAACATTTCGTTTTTCGAACTTTGTTGTTCCCGTCATCCACTTCCCGTCAGCGGGCATTTCCGATACTTTTACCGTTTCACCTTCTTGACGGATAAGTTTAGCCGTAACGTTTTTCACAAACTCAGGAGCCTCACCGGGCACTGTATCCAGATCCTCTGCCTGCTTTGTTATTTCCGCATAGTTTACTTCTTCAATACGGGAGAGTGCTGCGTCAACTGCTTGGTAGTTCATGTTGACAATTTCATCACCCTTCTTGCCGTAGGTCTTTTTAATTGCGTCTTTAATGGCTTTTACCGCATCAGCTTCATCCATAATACCAGATATTTTAAAGAAGGCTGTTTGCATTACCATGTTGATACGAGATCCTAAGCCAATTTCTTCAGCAATGGTGACTGCATCTATTACATAGAATTTTAATTTCTTTGCAACAATCTCTTCCTGTACTTTTCCGGGAAGCTTATCCCATACTTCATCTTTTCCATAGGGAGAAGTAAGAAGAAAGGTTCCACCCTCTTCAAGGTTTTTCAGCATGGCATACTTTTCAAGAAACGAAAAGTTATGACAGGCGAGAAAATTTGCTTTTGAAATAAGGTATGGAGCACGGATCTTCTTGGGACCAAAGCGGAGGTGTGAGGTCGTGAGGGAGCCAGATTTTTTTGAGTCATACACAAAGTACCCCTGAGTGTAGTTCTCTGTCTCCTTAGCAATAATTTTAATTGAATTTTTATTTGCCCCAACTGTACCATCAGAACCGAGGCCGTAAAAGAGCCCACGAAATACATCATCGCCTTCGATATTGAAGTTTGGATCGAAAGGAAGAGAGGTATTCATAACATCATCATTGATACCGATGGTAAAATGATTTTTAGGTGCATCTGCAGAAAGGTTGTCAAAGACAGCCTTTACCATGGCAGGTGTGAATTCAGCAGAACCAAGACCATAGCGACCACCAACCACACGTGGCCAATGGGTAAAATGCGCTTGCTGTTGTTCTTGCATTTCTCCAATTGCAGTGCGAACATCTTCATAGAGAGGTTCTCCTAAAGAGCCAGGTTCTTTGGTGCGGTCAAGAACTGCAATTTTTTGCACCGTGGCGGGGATCTCCTTAACAAAGAGTTCAGCACTAAAAGGACGATACATTCGTACTTTCAAAACCCCTACTTTTTCACCAGTATTGTTCAAGTATTCCACAGTCTCATGAATTGTTTCGTTACCGGCACCCATGGCAACAATAACTTTTTCGGCGTCTTCTGCACCAAAATATTCATACAAACGATAGTTTCGGCCGGTTAGCTTTCCAAATTTGTCCATCTGATTTTGAAGGATTCCGGGAAGTTTCTCGTAATACGCATTTACGGTTTCACGGCCGGTAAAGTATACATCAGGGTTTTGTGAAGTACCCATTATTTGGGGATGATCGGGAGAGAGGCCACGCTGGCGATGTGCGCGAACCAAGTCATCATCAATCATTTCTTTCATATCATCGTAGGTAAGCTCTTCAATCTTCTGGATTTCATGGGAAACACGGAATCCTTCAAAAAAGTGAAGAAAGGGGATGCGTGATTCCAAGGTCGCTGCTTGAGAGATAAGGGCAAAATCCTGCGCTTCTTGAACCGACGCGGAGGAGAGCATGGCAAAACCCGTTTGGCGGCATGCCATAACATCGGAGTGATCTCCAAAGATGGAGAGCGCTTGGCATGCAAGAGATCGTGCACTTACATGAAATACCGTTGGCGTGAGCTCACCGGCAATCTTGTACATGTTTGGAATCATCAGGAGTAGTCCCTGAGAAGCCGTGAAGGTTGTTGTCAAAGCACCCGTTGAAAGTGCTCCATGAACCGCACCAGCGGCTCCGCCTTCAGATTGTAGTTCTGAAACATGTGGAACTGAATCCCAAATGTTTTTCTCATGCATTGCCGATTTGGCATCGGATATCTCCCCCATGGGAGAGGAAGGAGTAATCGGGTAAATTGCAATGACTTCGTTAGTGGCATGAGCCACGTGAGCCGTTGCGGAGTTACCGTCATGGGGCACCATATTCCTTGCCATATAATTCTCCTGTTTTAGTAGTAGTAAAACTTAGTATACCTCGACCCTTAAGATATATTTTTATTTATATCTTTTGATAAAAAAGAGTGAAAGTTTTGTCTTCTGTAGCAGTGCCTAACAATGTTTGTTCTTGTTTTTTGCGAGAGTTCTGTAACTCTACACAGGAGATATACTATTTTTGTGAAAATCGATTTTTCCCATATGGTACTGTCACAAAAAGGGGGACGAATGAATAAAATAGGTGTAACCATACTGTTGGGGCTACTCAGCTTTGCAGTTTTTTCAAAGGAGTCGAGTGTGAACGAAGGTGTATTTGCGCAAATGAAGACATCGAAAGGGAGTATCACAATACAGTTGTATTATGATAAAACTCCCCTAACTGTTGCCAATTTTGTTGGGTTGGCAGAAGGGAACATATCTAATACTGCCCAAGATGAGGGGGATCCTTTTTATGATAGAGTAGTGTTTCATCGTGTTGTTGATGGCTTTGTTGTTCAGGGCGGAGATCCAACTGGTACAGGACGCGGTGGTCCGGGGTACCAATTTCCTGATGAAATTGTACCTGGTTTAACCCATTCAAAGGCGGGTATATTATCTATGGCGAACGCTGGTCCTGGCACCAATGGAAGTCAATTTTTTATTACCCTCGATGCACAGCCACATCTTGATGGAAAGCATACCGTGTTTGGCGAAGTAGTGTCCGGTATGGATGTGGTGAACTCCTTACGGCAAGGTGATACGATTCGTTATGTCGATATAGAGCGTGTTGGCAGTACGGCGCAGGAGTTCTCTGCAGATCAAGACCATTTTGATCAACTTCTTGCAGATGTGAAAGAGGAGGAGACGCGTCGGCAGGAAAAAGAGCGGGATGCTCAGGCAGCTTCCATTGCAGAAAAATATCCCGATGCACAAAAATCAGAGGCGGGCTTTTTCTATATTCGTGAGGCGGAAGGAACGGGAGATACTCCCCAAAAAGGAGCAACTGTATCGGTCCATTATACGGGAAGTTTTCTTGATGGACAGGTTTTTGATAGTTCAAGACGACGTGGTACTCCCCTCGAATTTAGCCTTGGCATGGGAGAGGTGATTTCAGGGTGGGATGCTGCTCTGTTAGAAATGAAACAGGGTGAAAAACGAACAATCATACTTCCTCCGGAGCTTGCCTACGGTGAGCAGGGTGCAGGAGGCGTTATTCCTCCCAATGCATGGTTAGTATTTGAGGTTGAACTTATCGATTTTTAAGGTCGTTATTCTCACGGAAGTAGTCAATGGATTCGTGATATATCCGTTGACTGCTTGGTGAGTAATGCTGTTCCCATGCAGGTCTATTCTGAAATATTTTGTGTATACGCGGGGTGGGCTGGCGCTGTTGCATCCTATATACTATATTTGAAATACGAACCCCTCTTTGTCGTTGCTATGACTGCGTATTTTACCCCCGGTGAGGAGTGTCTGTGAGAGAAAAAGGTTTTTTTCAGCGGATTTACGGATATGTACGGAGTGTGCATCCTGAAACGCATATATACCTCTATATAGCCCTAGTCATTCTTGGTATTATTTGGTATGCCCTTTATACTTCCTACATGCTTGAGCGACTCACAACCTACTCAAAAGCTTCCACCCAAGCTCACGCTGAAATGGTGAGTGATGTTCTTTTTAGTGACTTAAGTCAATACCGAAAACATAGTATTATTCAAGGTATTGTGGAAGATTTTGATATGCCCATTATTTTTACCGATGAATATGGTGAGCCCCATATTTGGTGGAATATCTACCGACGAAAAGGGTTGTTCCAACGCGAGAAGATAGCCTATGACGACGATTCTTACGAGACTATCCAGTATCTACGTCAGAAGGTTCGTGAGTTTGAAAATACCTATGCGCCTAAGTTGGTGTATGCAGGCAACTCAGCCACACGCATGGGGTGGCTCTACTTTAGTGATAGTACCTTTCTTTCTGGGGTTCGTCTGCTTCCCTTCTTTGAGGTTTTCTTTGTCTTAATAATTATTCTTGCTATTTATATTGTATTGAAATCCATACTTTTTTCGGAACGACGAAGCTTATGGATTGGTCTTGCCAAGGAGACGGCACATCAAATGGGAACTCCCATTACATCTCTTTTAGGGTGGATTGAGTACTTAAAGCTAGAAAGCACGAGTTATGAATCAGATTTTACCCTTGATTACGATACCATGGAAGAAGACAGCTTTCCCAATAAAGTCAATGATATCGCCAGTGATATGGAACGGGATATTGCTCGCTTGAGAAAAGTGGCAAATCGCTTTGAGCTCATTGGTTCAAAGCCTTCCTTGCGTCCTAGCTGTTTACGAAAGCTTCTTGAAGATCACGGTGCATATTTTTCGCGGCGTGTTCCTGTCTTTGGACGAAAGGTGAACGTCGCTGTTGATATTAAAAATGATCTTCCCCCGGTACTTTTAAATAGCGATCTTCTGAGCTGGGTTTTTGAAAATTTGTTTAAAAACTCCCTCGATGCCATGGATAAAGCAGAGGGTGAGATATATATTAGCGCTGAACATGTAAAGGTTGATAGGGTTGTTATTGTACGACATCGTGATAATGGCTGTGGTGTTGGCAAGGACAAGCGTAACACGGTTTTTTCTCCGGGCTATACCACTAAGAGAAGAGGGTGGGGCCTTGGTCTGGCCTTGGCACGAAGAATTATCCAAACCTATCACAAGGGTAAAATCTATATTTCCTGGACAAAAAAGGGGGAGGGCACTGAAATTGTGATTGAATTGCCCGTAGCACCCCAGGCAAAAAAAGGAGCAGTCCATGCCGATGAAGCGTAAGCGCGTACTATGGATTGACGACGAGGTCGAATATCTTCGTTCACATATCATGTTTCTTGAAACCCGCGGCTATGCCGTAACCCCTGTCTTTAGTGGTGATGATGGGCTGTATCAGTTGCAAAAAGGGGAGGACCGTTATGATATTGTGCTCCTTGATGAGCAGATGCCCGGTAAGGATGGGTTAACTGTTCTTGTGGAAATAAAAGAGCTCTACCCAGATCTTCCTGTTGTTATGGTGACAAAAAGCGAGGAAGAAGAGCTCATGGAAAAAGCGATTGGCAGAAATATTGATGGATATCTTACCAAACCGGTGAATCCAAGTCAAGTGTTACTGGTTTGTAAAAATCTGCTTAATTCCGGAGAATATGTTTCGAAACAGGCCAAAACACTCTTTGTAAAAAGTTATTCTGACATCCAAACATCGCTGAACCGTTCTCTCGGATACAAGGAGTGGGTAAAGCTGTATCACAGTTTAATAAAACGAGAAATGAGTCTTTCTGATATCGATGATGAGTCCATCCGGCAGGGACATCACGGACAGTTTAACGACGCAAATAAGAAATTTGGTGACTGGCTTATTTCAGTATATCCGAAATGGGTTGAGGAATCTGTGGCTCGCCCTACCATGTGTCACGATATCCTTAAAAAATTCATTATACCAGAAATCTCTTCTGGGCGCCCCATTGCCTTTTTGGTTCTTGATTCTCTTCGTATGGATCAATACATTACCATTCAACGGATTATTAAACGAAATTTTCAAGTAAACAACTATTTCTACTACTCCCTTATTCCTACGGCGAAGGAAATTGCCCTTTCTTCACTTTTGACAGGTGCACTTCCGCGTGATATCAAAAAAGAGCATGAAAGCCTTTGGAGTGTGGTGGAGCAGGGAGGTACTGTGTGGGAAGAGTTGGTAAAAATAGGTCTTGAGCCAAGTGATATTCCTCACGAAAAACGAACCTTTTACGATTTTTCCGCAGGGGCTATTGATATAGACTCTATTGCTTCCTCCATTGTACGGGATGGCTGTGTTCCCACCATTCATGCTGATTTTCTACAGCTTTTTGCTGGATTTGACTCTTCTGCAGCGTTGGGTGAAATGGCTGCAAATGGAACAGCCTTTCGTGAGATGCTTGAGTCATGGTTTCGTGGTTCTCGTTTGTATGAGTTACTACGGAGACTGAGCAGTGAAGAAGTTACGGTAATTCTCACATGCAGCTCTGGGAATATCCTCAGCACGCGTGGTACGGAGTACTATGGGCAAGATCAAAAAATATATTCGGGGCGTTTTCGTTATGGAGAATCTGTTTCGTGTGATGAGCGTTTTGGCTATCATCTCACAGAGCCTGAACGATTCGGCCTTCCCGTACGAAGTGATTCCACCCTGTATATTTCATTGAAAGAAAACTATTATTTCACTGAACATGCGTCCTATCAAGAGTATAATCGGCATTATAAGAATAGCTTTGAGCGTGGGGGAGTCAGTATGGATGAGGTAATTCTGCCACTTTCTGTACTAAAGCCAAAGGTTCTTGATTTAGACTTGGACTTTTAGTATGCAATTTACGACACATTCTGCGCAGGAGACTCGTCTAATTGGAGAACGCTTAGCTTCTTTGCTTTCTCCCGGTGCAGTAGTTGCTCTTGAGGGCGATTTAGGAAGTGGTAAGACCGAGTTGGTTCGTGGCTATATGAGTCGTGTCTTTCCGGGAGAGATCGTTCATAGCCCAAGCTTTTCTATTGTTAATACCTATGGCTCAGGGGAACAGTATGTGCATCATTTTGATTTTTATCGGCTTCATTCCCCAGATGAACTATTCGAAATTGGGTTTTCAGAATATCTTGAGAGTACTGCCGTTGTGTTTATTGAATGGGCCGACATGTTTCCCCACGTTATTCCTCCCCATGCAGAGCATATACATATGCGAACGGCTGGAGAAGAGTCTGGTCGGATTATTGAAACAACCCTGTCTCAACTCTGTCCAAAATAGTTGCTGCTGATTGCCTCTTCTATGGCCTTTTTCGCTTCTGCGTACAAACTGTCTATACGTTGTGACTCCGCTTTGATACGATCGCTGTTATGCTCCTTTGCAGCATCCTCCATGAAGGCACTGCAGAGATTGAGCTTTTCCACTCCGAGGTTTGATGTTGCTCCTTTCATTGTGTGGGTGTGATGACGCAGGGCATCCCAATCTTCTGTATTCACAAGGTCGTGGAGTTTTTCTAGATCACGAGGAAAACGTTGGAGAAATGCCGTAAGTATTTTAAGAGCAACGTCTTTTTCGTAATACCCGTGTAAAAACGCTTCCTTGTTAAAGATGAGGGTGGTTTCGGGAATTGGAATCTCGCTGCTCGTATGGGTAAGGATATTCTCAATTTTTTCCTGTAACACATTCATATCTATCGGTTTTGTAATGTAATCATTCATACCAGCTTCTATGGCTTTTTCTTTGATATCTGAAAGAGCGTGGGCAGACATGGCAATAATGGGCGTCTGTTTATTTTTGTCAACATAGTTTCGAATGTACTTTGTTGTTTCAAAGCCATCCATCTCAGGCATTTGTATATCCATAAGTATCACATCATATACCGTTTCTTCGGTCAGTTTTATCACCTCTTTCCCATCCTGTGCTAAATCTGTTTTAACTCCCATTTCTCCAAGTAATGCTAGGCTTACTTCTTGGTTGATCTCATTATCTTCCACAAGAAGAATGGTTGTGTTTTTCAGTGTTGTTTGTGTTTCTTTTTCTGTTGTTTTGGGCGTTGAGTCTGTAGAAAAAACAGAAAGGAGCTCTTGTCCCATCTCCGTAATAGGAGCGTCTTTGTGGATACTGTGGGTGTATTCTGAGTGCACAGGGGGAGCCACTTTCTCGGGTAAGGAGAATTCGTTTGCAACACGAAAAGTCATCGATAGTAGATATTGTTTTTGCAAATTGTGCGGCACTCATCCCTTTCAAGTCATCAGAGACAACAACTCCTTCGTATGCGATCTCTTTTGTATAGAGATGATTAATTGCTTCTGGGGCACTCTCACATCGATCGGCTGTGAGGCGCATATCCTTGATTTTGTTCCACACATACTCTTCATGAGTGGGGATAATAAAGAGTAATGTTCGTTCCCGCAGGGGAGAAAGGGTTATGTCTTTTGGTTGCTGAAGAGGGAGGCGTATCCAAAAAATAGCTCCACGGGGAGAGTTGTCACGAACACCAATTTCTCCTCCCATAAGGGTTGTTAATTCTTTTGAGATTGCTAAACCCAGGCCTGTTCCACCATATTTTCGGGTTGTCGATGTGTCCGCCTGGGAGAATTTATCAAAGAGTACTTCTTTCTTTTCATCCCGTACTCCAATGCCGGAATCTTCCACAGCAATATGTAGGGGAGTATCTTTTGCTGTGGTGACCCGAATAAAAACCCCTCCTTGGTGGGTAAATTTTATCGCATTTGATACAAGGTTTGTTATCACTTGCCGAAGGCGGATTGGGTCACCACGGAAAAACTCCGGTACATCTGAGGCTATGTCATATTTTAGGGAAAGCCCCTTCTCTTCAGCTTTAAAGGAGAGACTGAGCATCGTTTCCGAAAGTAGCTTATGAATACTGAAGTCGATTGACTCTAAATCAAGACGTTTTGCTTCTATTTTAGAAATATCAAGAATATCATTGACTAAGCTGAGAAGAATTTGGCCACTACTACTAATACTCTCTGCAAATTTTTCTTGTTTGTCATCTAAGTTTGTCGAGAGAAGAAGTTTTATAAGACCAAGAATACCGTTAAGTGGGGTTCGTATTTCGTGAGACATGTTTGCAATGAAGTCACTTTTCGCTGAATTGGCAAGTTTTGCCTTTTTTGCAAGTCTTTGAGCAATATCTTTTTGTTTGGTAAGGGCAAGGGTATACTCCTCGGCCTTCTTTCTCATACGCTCTTCATCTTCGGCAATACTTAAGGCATTTCGACTTGTTTCGTCAATGGATTCGACAAGAGTATAGATAGCATGCTCAAGGGTGGTACTTTCTTGCGCAAGACTTTCTTTGAGAGAAAGTAGTTGTGAGAAGAGAGAGGAACATTCAGAAGAGGCGTCTCGTGGATAATTTTCCTCTAAATGTGCGACCAGTTCGAAAAGAGTATCCTTTGCTTCATGGAATTGTCGTATCTGGTTTGAAATATCAATACGAGAGGTTTTCTCGGCAACTTTATTTTGCGTTTCCTGTATATCGATATCAGTGAAAAAGCCCTTTTCCGGATTATATTTTTGTTTTTTATTAAGACGGCGAAGCAGGGTGTTTACCTCTTCCTTAAGTTCACGGATTCGGGTTTCACGACCGTTCATAAGGTGATTCATAATTTCCAGTTCGCGGTACTGTCTT
The DNA here is from genome assembly GCF_000474745.1 of Chitinivibrio alkaliphilus ACht1. Classification (NCBI taxonomy): domain Bacteria; kingdom Pseudomonadati; phylum Fibrobacterota; class Chitinivibrionia; order Chitinivibrionales; family Chitinivibrionaceae; genus Chitinivibrio; species Chitinivibrio alkaliphilus. The sequence goes on from NZ_ASJR01000004.1 coordinate 101,992, forward strand.
TGCAGTTTCTTTTCTGCCAGCACTTTCTCGGTAATGTTTTCTTTAATAGCAATGTAGTTTGTAATTGCGCCTTGAGAATTTTTTATAGGAGAAATAGTTGCAACTTCATAGTAAATATCGCCGGATTTGTTTTTATTTTCGAATTCACCATGCCAGGTTCTACCGGATGAAATTGTTTTCCATAGTTCTTCATAGTAGCTTTCATCCATATGTCCTGATTTTAATATGCGCGGATTTTCCCCAATAGCTTCTTCGGCTGTATAGCCCGTAGAAAGGGTAAAGGCTGGGTTTACATACTCAATGATTCCTTCAAGGTCTGTAATAACAACGGTCGATTTTGTTTGTTCTATGGCAATGTTAATTCGTCGATTTTGTTCTTCTGTTTTCTTCTGCTTGGTTACCTCTATATGGGTACCAAACATGGTTACGGGGGCGCCTGTTTCATCCCACTCCAAAATCTTTCCCTTCCCATGAATCCACACCCAATGTCCTTTTTTATGATGCATACGAAATTCAATGTCGAGTTCTTCTGATTCTTTTTTAAGGCATTGATTCACGGCGTGCAGTGTTTCGGAAACGTCATCGGGATGGAGGAGGTTTTTCCATGTATCAAAGCCGGTTTCTCCCAATTCTTCCGAGGTATAGCCGATAATATTGACCCATCCCGTATCGAAATACGTTTCGTTGGTTTTTATATTCCATTTCCATGTACCGATGTTGAGAGATTCCGTGATGCGGAAAAAATATTCTCGCTGTGCGTCTGCATAGGCAGATCGATGAATTTGATCTGTAATATCTATTATATATGACACGCAGTCTGAAAGAGCTCCCTCTTCATAGGTGAAGAGGGTGTAGTGATCAACCCAGATGTATTCTCCCACATGAGTTTCAAGGCGGTAGGGGGTATGGTGCAGGGTTTCTGCTTTATGTGATATGGCTTGAGTAATTTCTTTTGTATAGGTGTCTCGATCCTGTGAAGAGATGAGAGATGTATACAAAATTCTATTCTGAAGAAAATCTTTGGGGAAATAGCCGAGAATGGATTGGGTATTCTCAGAAACAAAAGACAGGCTATGAGTATCGATGTCCTTCCAATGAAACAACATGACAGGACCATTCATAAAGAGGACTCGTTCATACTCAAGTTCTTGTCTCTTTTTGTGTGTGTCAGTTATATCAAGGGCAGAACAGAGAACTTGTGAGGCCCCCGCTGATGGTGGGAGATTGGGAATTAAATGCACACAAAAAAAACGCGATTCTCCCTGAGAGTTTTCCATGGATGTCCACGTACACAGGGCCTCTCCAGAGGAGAGAACCTGTTCAATTTCTTCGTATAAGGGGCTTTCTTCGGTGAACATATTCTCCTGCTCTTCTGCAAGATGGAAAAACTCTTGTGTTGCCCTGTTTGCATATTGATACGTGCGCTGTATATCGATTGCCCAAAGTAGAACTGTTTTTCCCATACACACTCCGGAGGTATTTTATGTGTAATTACACTTGATATGTAAGTGTAGCATCCTCCGGAGGTATGCGCAATTCTTTTTTCTTATTTTCGCACTTCGTAGGAGAGAGTGTCCGTATTATTTCGGGTTACTACTACGGTTTGAGTAGCATCCAATTCGCCTGATATGAGCAATTTAGAAATATCTGTTTCTACACGACGCTGGATAAGACGTTTGAGAGGCCGTGCTCCAAAATGGGGGTCATATCCTGTTTGTGCTAAGTATGTCAGGGCAGAGTCATCTATTTCTATTTGAATATCTTGTGCAGCAAGCCGTTTTCGTAGTCGCTCTATCTGTAGACGAGTAATTTCACGTATATGCTCCGTGGAGAGGCCGTGAAAAAGAATTGTCTCATCAATACGATTAAGAAATTCCGGCTTAAAATGGTTATGGAGTAACCCTTCTATGGTTGTTCGTAGGGAGTCCATGTGTGCTGTTCCCTGTTCAAGAATCTTGTCTGAACCAAGGTTGGAGGTCATAATGATAATGGTATTTTTAAAATTTACCACTCGACCCTTTGAATCCGTGACATGCCCTTCATCCAGTATTTGTAGAAGAATATTGAATACATCAGGATGCGCCTTCTCGATTTCATCAAGCAGAACTACCGCGTAGGGTTTACGGCGTATCGATTCGGTTAGTTTTCCCCCTTCATCATACCCAACATATCCCGGAGGTGCTCCAATTAGTTTTGACACAGAGTGTTTTTCCATACACTCAGACATATCAATTCGCACCATGGCTCGTTCATCATCAAAGAGATTTTCTGCCAAGGTGCGGGCGAGCTCTGTTTTCCCCACTCCCGTAGGTCCGAGGAAAAGGAATGAGCCAATAGGTTTGTTGGGGTCATTTAAACCAGCTCGGGCACGAAGGATTGCATCAGAAACGTGATGTACGGCATCGTTTTGACCCACAACTCGTTCATGCAGTCTGTCTTCCAAATGAAGCAGTTTTTCCCGTTCGCCCTGCACGAGTTTTTCAACAGGAATTCGAGTCCATTTGCTTACCACTGTGGCAATATCCTCTTCAGTAATTTCTTCTGAGAGAAGTTTGTTTTCCTCATTATTTCGTGAATGCTCTTCGGCCCGTTGAAGAGCTTCTTCGGTTTGTGGGATACGGCCGTGTTTCAGCTCTGCAGCACGGGTGAGATCGTATTCCCGTTCTGCCCGGGCAAGTTCTGATTTATATTGATCTAAGAGGGCCCGAAGCTCACGTTGTCGTGAGACGGTTTGCTTTTCTCGCTCCCACCGTGTAAGGAGAGTATTTCGTTTTTCTTCAATATCTGCGAGGCGCTCACGGAGTTCCCGTAATTTCTCAGAATTTTGAAATTCATCATCTTCCTGCAGCCCGCGTATCTCTATTTCAAGTTGGAGTTTTTTTCGTGTTAATTCATCTATCTCAATAGGAGAGGAGTCGATCTCCGTACGGCGTAATGCCGCAGCCTCATCCATGAGGTCAATGGCTTTATCCGGAAGAAATCGAGCGGTAATATAGCGATCGGAAAGGGTCGCCGCGGCAATGAGAGTGTCATCACGAATCTTAACCCCATGGTGCACTTCATAGCGATCACGAAGCCCCCGGAGTATGGATACAGTATCTTCCACCGTAGGTTGTTCAACCATTACTGTCTGGAATCGTCGCTCCAGAGCGGCATCTTTCTCAATATGCTTTTGGTATTCGTCAAGAGTTGTGGCTCCAATACAGTGAAGCTCTCCCCGCGCCAACATCGGTTTTAAGAGGTTACCAGCATCCATGGAACCCTCTGTCTTTCCAGCCCCGACAACGGTGTGGAGCTCATCGATAAAAAGGATGATAGAACCGGCGTCCTTTACTTCTCGAAGAACCTCTTTTAAACGTTCTTCAAATTCTCCACGATATTTGGCTCCGGCAATGAGTGCTCCCATGTCAAGAGAGACGAGACGTTTCTCTTTTAAGCTTTCCGGTACATCTCCCTCTATGATACGCCGGGCAAGTCCTTCTGCAATAGCTGTTTTTCCTACGCCGGGTTCACCAATTAACACAGGATTATTTTTGGTTCGCCGTGAAAGAATTTGGATTACCCGACGAATTTCTTCATCGCGACCAATGACTGGATCAAGGTTTCCTTCACGGGCACGATTGGTAAGATCTTGACCAAATTTTTCCAGAGCATTCATGGTATCTTCAGGAGTATCCGTGGTTATTTTTTTGTCTTTGCGTAACTCCTTTACAGCAGCCTCTACTGCTTCTGCGGTTATACCGTGGGAGGTAAGTATCTGTTTCATGGGGGGACTTTTATGGAGAATTCCCAAAAACAGATGATCCGTAGATACGTAGGCATCTTGGCTTTTTCGAGCTCTTTTTTCAGCATCAGCAAGCACCAGGGTGGATTCTCGTGACAGGTATGGGCTTTGTGCACCGGTTCCACTTACAGAGGGGAGTTTGGCAAGTTCGCGATCAAGGGCCTTTTGTAACATGTCCCGATCTTTCCCCATGGTGGTTAATAACTCTGGTATAAATCCCTCTTCTTGAGAAATAAGGGCATGGAGAATGTGGACAGGGGCTATTTCGCTGTTGTTTCGTTCAAGGGCAGTAAGTTGTCCTTCCTGTATTGCTTCTTGGGCTTTCTTGGTAAATGTTTCAAAATTCATGGGAAACTCCTTTGTATTTTGAATACGATTCTTTTCATGTGGTCTAAAACAAAAAGTGTGCCAATCCGTATGTAAGACAATTTCGATCGCTTTTGCAACAATTTGTTTGAAATTTTAACAGAAATCGCCTATGATGTGGCAAAAGGAGTGGTAAAACTTCGCTTTTTTTTAAAATTGGAATCTCCTGTCCATGGGGTATTAAATGAGCAAAAATGTCAAAAGATAAATATGAAATATGAACAGTTTTGTATATACTATACAGTAAGCAGTAATAGGATATACCACCGTGACAAGTGAGTTGTGTATGGGCCACGTCGTTTTCTTCCTTCTATGGATTCTTTGTGCAGGTTGTATTGGTGCTGATACTGTGCCTCACCGCCCTTTTCCACAGGAGGAACGGTGGGGGCATGCGATTCGTCCCAGCCAGTACTCTCAAGAAGAGTTGAATAACCACGTGGTTGATCTGTATGAGTACTACCGTGATACGTATTTGCGCCCGTCTCAAAGAACTGAAGGAGGGTATTATATCCACTCAGGTGGAACAAATGTTAATTTTTCTACCACGGCAACCGTTTCGGAAGCTCATGGATATGGTATGATACTTTTTGCTCTTATGGCTGGGCATGATGTGGAGGCAAAAGAGTATTTTGATGGTATGGTTGCTTTCTTTCTGGATCATCCCAGTGGTGCCAATCCTTATAATATGTCATGGGAAATTGAGGGGCAAGAACGTCGACGCCCCAGAAATTCTGCTACCGATGGAGATTTAGATATTGCCTATGCCCTTATTTTGGCGCACAATCAATGGGGTTCCACGGGGCGGTATGACTATCGTCAAAAGGCATACGACATGATTATTCATGGGATTTTGGTGGATAATATGTCTCAGCGTACAAAACGAACCCTTCTGGGTGACTGGGATAGGGATCACTATACCTCTCGTACATCCGACTGGATGCCTGCTCATTTTCGCGCATTTGCAGATGTTACGGGGGATGACTTTTTTCTTGAGGCTATTGATACTGTGTACGCCTTGATAGAAAGTGTACAGAGTGAATTCTCTCCTCACACCGGCCTTCTTCCCGACTTTATTACGGGGCGGTTCCCCGAACCGGATCCCCGTGGTGGTGGAACCTATGAGAATAATTCTGAGAAGTATGATTGGAATGCGTGTCGAGTTCCATGGCGGATTGCCACGGAGTATCTACACCATGAATCTCCTGCGGCGCGAGAGTTTTGTAGTACCGTTATAGAGTGGCTTATTGCCCACACTGAGGGGGATCCCCGTCGTATTACGGCAGGCTATACCCTTTCGGGTGAAGAGTTAGTAGATTACTCTTCTGTAGCATTTCAGGCGCCTTTTGCCCTTGCGGCAACGGTTGATGAGCGATTCCAAGACTATCTTGATGCATCGTGGGATATCCTGCGTAAAGATCGTGGTAATGGTGTGTATGTAACAGCGATTAATTTATTTTCCATGCTTTTAATTTCGGGTAATTGGTGGGCCCCTCAAGGATAGTTAGGTACTGTAACCAGATGGAGTTGATATGCCGTGTATAAAACTGTTATTCTGTCTTTTTGTTCTCAGTGTTCAGCTGTGGGCAGGGCCACAAAGACCGTTTCCGCAAGAGGTTTCCCCTGAGCATGCAATTCAGCCTGATAGATATACCCAGGAAGAGATGAACGAAGATGTTATTGCTGTCTATGAGCATTACAAAACCTTTTTGCGTGAGTCTTTGCGTACCCCCGGGGGATATTACATGCTTGCTGGCGGAACAAACATTGGCTTTGATACCACGGCAACAGTTTCCGAGGCTCACGGGTACGGTATGATTGTTTTTGCTCTTATGGCAGGATATGACGAGGGAGCTAAGGAATATTTTGATGGAATGTATCAATTTTATCGAGACAATCCAAGCTATGTTAATTCCTATAATATGGCATGGGAAATTGAGGGGTTGGAGCGTGAACGTGGTGAGCGTTCCTCAGCCACCGATGGGGATATGGACATTGCCTATGCTCTTCTTCTTGCGCATCGTCAGTGGGGTTCAGATGGGGAAATAGACTATTTGCAGGCGGCACAAAATCTTATTACCCGGGGGTTAAAAGAAGACTGCATGTCTCCTTATACGGCTCGTATTATGCTGGGAGATTGGGATCAATGGAGTGATAATTATCACTATACCACACGGAGTTCAGACTGGATGACTGCTCATCTTCGGACCTATTACTGGGCAACGGAAGATGCGTTTTGGCTTGAAGCGGTAGACACCGTGTACAGTATTATGGATGCCATCACCCAAAACTATTCTCCCCAGACGGGGTTGATGCCTGATTTTGTTGCCGGCAGAGATCCCTATCCCGACCCTGATGGAGGAGGTACTGGTGAACCAAACTCACATAAATATGACTGGAATGCATGCCGTGTTCCTTGGCGTATCGGTATGGATTATGTTCATTTTGAAAGCCCGGAGGCACGAGAAGCAGCAAAAAATATGATGACATGGGTCATGGAAAAGACCGGAGGAGATCCTGCTGAGATAGTGGGAGGCTATCATCTTGATGGTACGCCAATTGAGGGGCGGGCACCAACGATTGCCTTTCAAGCACCCTTTGCAGTAACAGCCATGATTGATGAAGAATATCAGGACTTTTTAAACAAAAGCTGGGCCCTAATGCGAGAAGGGAAAGAGACAAGCGTATATCGAACAGCACTCAACCTTCTATCTATGCTTGTGGTATCGGGTAACTGGTGGAACCCTGTGGAGGAAAGACCGGGGCAGAGGGAGTTTCGACTAAATGTGCATAATGGCACCGGTGGTGGTGTCTACGAAGTGGGGGATACGGTGACTATCCATGCGGACGATCCTCCTGCCGGTACGGAGTTTTTAAGTGGGGTGGGGATGTTTCTTTTCTTCCAACGTCAACAGAAAAGACAATCGTCTTTACTATGCCACGTCAAGATCTTTTCTTTACTGCATTTTATAGAGATCCCTCTGCAGAAAAAGATACGACGGGACTTTCCCCGTGTCTTATAGAACATATTTCCTGGGAGGTCGATGCCGATCTTCTTGGTTCGGAGGTTCGTTATACTACGAATGATGAGTTCCTTGAAATTTCACTTTCTCTTCTTGAGGATGGCTATAGTAGTTACTCATGGATAAAAGCGGTAGGCCGTGCAGAGGGGGCATATGATGCGGTTGATTATATTGCTGTTTCCTACTCTGCAGACAGAGATTTCAATCTTGTCCTTGACCAAAGACAATTAACTGATAGAGGAGCCTCTCATTTTTACCAGCTTCCTGCAACGGACACCGTAACAACCCTCTTTATTCCTGTTGGAGATTTTGTCCAGCCAGACTGGACACCTTCGTATTTACAACGAGATACCCCCCGTATGGAAGATGTCTATGCCCTTTCATTTCAAGGAAGAGAGAAAGGGAGTACCACGGATATCTCCTTGTATAGCCTCCGACTAAATTATTTTGCTCCCTATACAACAGAGACGATTTCTTCGTCTGTAGAGTCATCTTCTTACGGTATACGACATGCTCCGGGGCGAATACTCTTTCCACGGGAAATTTCCCATGGATTGTTTACTCTGTATACAACACAGGGGCGTCGGGTTCATGAAGAGCAACTATTTCAAGGAAATACGGAGCTGCGGATTGATTTTCTACGCAGAGGTACGTACATCGGTGTTCTGGAGACATCTGATGGAAGAATTGTACATACTTTCAGCGTAAAATAGTGGCAATTATGTCAGAAATGTATTAAATTACTACGGAGATGAAACAGAACAGGAACTACTCCTGGGTTGGTTTTCATAGAGGATATTACGGTGTTTTACAAAAAGAGGTTGTGTATGAAGGTTACAAAACGTACTATGGTATCTGCTCTTATGTGTATCACCCTTGCGGTGATGACATTTGGACACGATTATCAAAAAGCTTTAAATATGTCTGTCCGTTTTTTTGGTGCCCAGCGATGCGGTAGTGACGTACATTCATGGATTGGACATGAGTCATGTCACTGGCACGATTATAGCATTGATGGGGTTGATTTGGGTGGTGGCTGGCATGATTGCGGAGACCATATTAAATTTGGTCTTACCGGTGGCTATTCAGCAGCATTGCTTCTGCACGCCTATTTAAATTTTCCAGATGCCTTTGAAGATAATTACTCCTACGAAAATTCAGCCGGTAGTCCCAATGGTATCCCCGATGTGTTAGTTGAGGTTAAACATTACACGGACTACGCGTTAAAGATGCTTCAAGGCGACACTTTTTACTACCAGGTGGGAGATATGCAGAGCGATCACCACCAGTCCTGTTCTCGCCCCGATTATCAAACAAACAATGAGACCGGAGGCTCCCGTCGGTATTATTCTGTAGATGGAGGGGGGGCTTCCAACGTTGCGGGTACCCATGCTGCTGTGCTTGCCATGATGTCACGGGCATATCGTGAATTTGACGAAGAGTATGCGGACTTATGCCTGGAAACGGCCAAAAAGATGTTTGCCTTTGGTGATGCAAAACATGAAGCCTTAGGTACAATGGATGGTCAAGAAGAAAACAGTCCCTATGAAGATGATACCTTTGCTGACGACATGGCCTTCGGTGCTATTGAGCTGTATAATGCAACGGAAGAGCAAGACTACTTACTGGCAACTCGTTCCTTTGTAGAAAATGGTGGAGGTCTTCCCACGTACTATGTTTTAAATTATAACCGTGTAAATCCTCTTGCTGTGTATAGTTTTGCGCAAGTCCTTTCGTCTCAAGGAACTGGTCTGAGACGTGAAGTAGATAATTATCTTGATAAAATGACAGATCTTGGTTTTGCTTTCTGGAATGGATGGGGTAGTTTAAAGTATACTGCGGCCGGCTCGTATGTTGCCTTATTAGCCTATGATCTTTTTCCTGATAGCACGCATTACCGTGATTTTGCAGAGGCAAACATCGACTTTATTCTTGGAGATCATGGCGGTTCTGCTGGTAATTTCAGTGCGGGATATAGTTTCCTTTCTGGATATGGGGATGATTACCCCATGGATTTAATCCACCACAAGGCTGCTTTTGGTGGGGCACCATGTGCCTTTGGTTCCGGATGGGGCCAGTTTGGCAGTGATGCTGCAAATGAGTATCGTCTTGAGGGAGCTCTTGTTGGTGGTCCCACCGATGAAGGAGGGACGTATTGGGAACAACGTGGCGGAGATGGCGGGTATTACACAAGTGAAGTGTGTATTTACTATAATGCTCCCTTTGTAGCTGCTTTGGCGGCATTCCTGCATGAAGGTGATGATGACGGTGATGACGGCGATGATGACGGCGATGATGATGGCGATGATGATGGCGATGATGATGGCGATGATGATGGCGATGATGATGGCGATGATGATGGCGATGATGTAAATCTTTCAGGGTATCTTGGATGGTATGTATATCACGATGATTTTGGATCATCCATAGATACATCAGGTGGTCTCCTCCAAGATGATAGCTTGGTAGAGATAACGTTTGATATGGTTGAAGAAAATGCAGATGATGAAATTTGGCCGTATGGTGGGTTAGCTACAGCTCTTTCTACTTCCTTAGCAATGCCAGAGTATATCACTTTTAGCTATTCTGCAACCAACGATTTCAACGTTGTCCTCCCCATGGATGCGGTATCACAAGCTGGAGGTGATTATCGAGCATCTCTTCCTGCTACAGGTGGATCATGGGAGACTGTTACCTTGTCCTTAAATGCGAACACCTTTTCTCAGCCGGGGTGGGCAGATAACGTAGACTTTGATAAGTCTACGGTTGAGTCCTTTGAAATTACTCCCGATTTTGATGGAGCCACCGGAGAAATTGCAATTCGTGGAGTCTATATTGACGGTTTCTCTCCTGACCAGGTGCCCCTTATTGGTAGTGGCCGTTCTGTCTCTTCAGGCACGGGAATATCCTTACTATCTGTAACAGAACAGTCTTTGGGGATTTCTGTGCCTGATGCTGGCATGTATACAATTAGAGCATTTACTCCTGATGGTCGTAAGGTTGGACAAATCGTAAATCGTATGGAAGCGGGTGAAAACCGTGTCGGTTGGTTCGGTCAGAATACCTTTGCCAGCAATGTAATATTGTTGCAGGTACAAGGTCAGGGGTATTCTCAAGTGTTGCGAGTTAATATGCGTTAAAACTACGTGTAGTATCGGTAAAAGTTGAAGCGGAGAAGGGGTTACTTCTCCGCTTCTGTGTTCTCATAGGATTGAGTAGAGAATAATTGTAGCAGGATATATATTAGGGAAGAAAACCACCAAATCAGGAGGAGTTGTGAGCGAATATATCCCCGCTAACATAGAAAAATACTGGCAAGATACATGGGAAAAAGAGGGGCTTTTTTCTGCTAAAACCGATGAGACAAAGGAAAAGAAGTACATTCTGAGCATGTTTCCTTACCCTTCCGGCGCACTGCATATGGGACATGTGATGAATTATACAATTAACGATGTTGTTGCTCGGTATTATATGATGAAGGGGTATAATGTCATGACTCCTATTGGGTGGGACTCCTTTGGCTTACCCGCTGAAAATGCGGCAATTCGTTTGGGTATTCACCCGTCAGAAAATATAGAAACCAATATTGCACGCATGAAAGATCAGATGAAAATGGCCGGTTGGGGCTTTGATTGGAAACGCGAGCTTGCCACTTCATCTGAAGCGTATTATCAATGGACGCAAGAACTCTTTCTCCGTTTTTATGAAAAGGGATTGGTAGAGAAAAAAGATGGAACGGTAAATTGGTGCCCCAGCTGTGAAACCGTCCTTGCCAATGAACAAGTACAGGATGGTAGTTGTGAGCGGTGCGGCACCACTGTATCTCAGCGTGATCTTGCACAGTGGTATTTTCTCATGTCTCAATATGCTCAGAAACTTCTTGATGGACATAAAAATTGCAATGAATGGCCAGAACGGGTTATTAAAATGCAAAAGGAATGGATTGGCCGTTCTGAAGGAGCAACAATTCGATTTCAAGTGGAGGGGCATGATGAGTCGGTAGAAATCTACACGACTCGTCCTGATACACTGTGGGGGGTTACTTTTATGTCTATGGCTCCGCAACACCCCTTAGTTGAGACCTTGGCTGCACATGCTGATGATCCTGATTCAGTGTTGGGAAAAGTTGCTGAAATGCGATCTTTAGGAACATCAGAAAAAGAGTTACAAGCGCGAGAAAAAGAAGGGGTGTTCACCGGTGCCTATGCCATAAACCCCGTCAACGGTGATCGTATTCCTATCTATGTGGGGAATTTTGTTCTCATGAATTATGGAACAGGTATCGTTATGGCTGTTCCAACTCATGACCAACGAGATTTTGAATTTTCTGAAAAATATGGTATTACGCGAAAAATTGTCATCCAACCTGAAGATGCGTCAGAATCATTTACTGTTGCGAATATGACAGAGGCATATACCGGTGATGGCGTACTCGTCGATTCAGGCCCCTTTACGGGACAAAATAATCGCCATGCCATGAACGATATCATTTCATGGTTTGAAGAGAAAGGATATGGGCGACGGGAGGTTAACTTCCGTTTACGTGACTGGCTTTTATCACGACAACGATATTGGGGCTGTCCCATTCCCATGATTCATTGCCCCAGTTGTGGCACGGTTCCGGTTCCCCGCAAAGATCTTCCTGTGCAACTTCCCGAGAATGTAGAGTTTCAGTCCGGTGGAGATTCACCCTTGGCTTATTGTGAAGACTTTGTCTCTGTAGCGTGTCCAGAGTGTGGTGAAGCAGCACGTCGGGAGACTGATACCATGGATACTTTTGTCGATAGCTCGTGGTATTATTTGCGATTTTGTTCTGCTCAATGTGATGATGCGCCATTTCATTCAGATGAGGTGAACTATTGGGGCCCCGTTGATATCTACATTGGGGGTATTGAACATGCAACTATGCATTTGATTTACGTGCGCTTTTTTGCTCAGGTCTTGAATGAAATGGGGGTGATTGATTTTACAGAGCCGGCAAAGAAGCTCTTCACGCAAGGGATGGTCTGTTCTACCGCTCATTATTGTACTACCCATAAGTGGCTTCATGAGAGCGATGTCAAAGACGGAACCTGCGTCCATTGTGGAGCGGTTGTTACCAGTGAAGTAACAAAAATGAGCAAAACAAAACTGAATGTGGTTGATCCAGAAGATATTATTTCAAAGTACGGTGCAGATACAATGCGTATGTACATCCTTTCCGATACCCCTCCCGTCAAAGATCGCATTTGGAGTGAAGAGGGAGTTCATGGTATTTACCGTTTTATCAAACGGTATTGGGCTGTTGTTCAAGATGCCATTGCGCACCTTATGGATCCTGCAACTCCAGATGAAGGAGCAAGTGATGCGGCTATTCGTTATGCTGCTCATTACGCATTAGAAAAATCTATCGCCTCTTTCGAAGAGAATTGGCAGTTTAATACCGCCATTGCTCGAGCGATGGAGTTGACGACTACGATTAAAAAATTGACCCCGAAAACAGGGAAAAGATCCTTACGAGAAGCAGTCTCAATACTTGTACGGACAGTTGCTCCAATTATTCCTCATGCTTCGGAAGAGCTCTGGCAATCACTTGGGGAGACTGGTTCTATCTTTTCTGCCAGCTATCCAAAGGTAGATCCTTCGGCCCTCATACAGGACGAGGTAACTATTGTGGTACAGGTGAATGGAAAGATGCGGGGTAAATTTACCGCCGCCAAAGATTCTGCCAAAACAGATCTTGAGAAGCGTGCCTTTGAAGAGCCAAATGTGCAGAAGTTTACCGAAGGTGCTACGGTACGAAAAGTGATTGTGATCCCCAATAAAATAGTTAATATTGTGGTATCCTAACTTTACGGGGGGGGCTTTTCTACCGTTTTGAGGCTCCCCCTACTCTTTTCCTTCCAAGGTCACTACTGCTCGGGTAATTTCCCCATGAGGTCCGTAAAACAGAAGTTTTCCTCCCGCATATCCTTCTACGCTACTGTAAAACGAAATTGGTACGGTGTGCCGTTCAAGTTCAGATGGATAGCGTTGTTTTAGTCTACGGTGTATTTCTTGAGCCGGTCGAGCTGATGGACCGAGTAAGTTGGCTACATACTCCATGATTGCTTCTCGTTCATCCAGTATGTGCATACATTGTTTTGCGTAGTCTGAAGCCGGACATACTTCTTTTAAGGCAGTAAGAGGGGGATCTGTTTTAAATCCCGCATCTTTTATAAGACGGGTTTTGGCAGAGATATAATCTGCAAGGGCTGCTATAACCAGGTCAGGATTAACCTCAGAAGGCTGGTGCGTGAATTCTACGGGGATCTTAATATCTTCCTCTGTTGATGTGCCTCGAAGAAAATAGATGTGAGTGAGGGGAAAGATACTTTTTTCTGTGAGTACATACAAAGTATCTTTAAACTGATTCTTGTGAGCGTCTTCCTCGACAATATGAAGAAAGCGACTTTCGAGGGTAAGTCCGGAAAAGGCGTGTGCTCGAAGATGAATACGTTGTATACTTTCATTTTGTGCATTACTAAAGAGAGTGACGGAGTGTGCATGTTGCCCGCTACCTGCAATGGAGAGATGAATTGTAAGGTGCGTGGAGTCTCCCGGAGCCACAATACTATCATAGGTAACATCGGTGCAGCCACAGCTCATGCGGACACGTGATATCTTGAGGGTATCTTGGCCGGTGTTCTGTACAATAAAGGTGTGTACGGTATCGATGGGGGTGCCTTCATAGGGCAAAATGCCGAAGTCATGCTCTGTTGTATCAAGCTCTAATAGAGCAGCATGTGTTGGGTACAGCACAACAAAAAAGATACAAAGAAGGAATTTCATGGGAGCATCCCTTGAAAGAATAGTACGTTTTACAAAATATATCAATTCCGCCGGCGATCAAGGGTACGATATTGTATTGCCTCAGAAACGTGTTGGGAGGATATGGTCGGACTACCTGCAAGATCTGCTATGGTTCTGGACACCTTAATGATGCGATCGTAGGCTCGTGCAGAAAGTCCGAGTTTCTCCATGGCTTTTTTGAGGAGCAAACTTGACGATTCATCCATATCACAATGGGTACGCATATGCTGTGGCTCCATAGATGCATTGCTATGAATGGAGGTCTTAGCAAATCGCTCTCCTTGAATTTTTTTTGCATGCTCTACATGCTGTTGCATCTGTTGTGACGTACTGGTTCCCTTCTTTTGTTTTAGTTCTTCGTAAGGAAGGGCTGGTACTTCAATATGAATATCTATACGATCGAGGAGGGGACCCGATATCTTTGAAATGTAGCGGGCGATGGACGTTGGGGTACAGGTACATCGCTGGGAGGTGTCTCCGTAATATCCGCACGGGCAGGGGTTCATTGCAGCAATGAGCATGAAGTTTGAAGGGTAAGTAAGGGTAAGGCTTGAACGGGATATGGTTACTTGTTGATCTTCTAAGGGTTGTCGCAGGTTTTCCAAAACATTTTTGTTAAACTCTGGCAACTCATCAAGAAATAGTACCCCGTTATGGCTTAGGCTAATTTCGCCTGGACGCGGGTAGGAACCTCCTCCGGTCAATCCAGCATACGAGATTGTGTGGTGGGGTGAGCGAAATGGTCGGGTTGTTAAGATGGGACGTTGTGGGTCAAGTTTTTGTGCAACAGAGTGTATCTTGGTAGTTTCCAAAGATTCATCGAGGGTGAGGGGCGGAAGGATGGAGGGGATACGTCGTGCTATCATGGTTTTTCCGGAACCGGGAGGTCCAATCATCAGGATATTATGATTCCCCGCTGCGGCTACAGTTATGGCACGCTTCACATGTTCTTGCCCTTTTACATCGATAAAATCTTTTTCTCCACGCTCTCTTTGAGAAAAATATTCTCCTATTCGACAGCGACAGGGTGGAATGTTTTGGGTTCCTTCAATGAACTGAACACATTCAAGAAGATTTGCGAGAGGTACAACATCAATTCCCTCAGCTACAGAGGCCTCTTCGGCATTTTCCCGGCCAAGAAGAATACGAGAGAACCCCTGTTCTCGAGTGCCAAGACTAATAGGTAGGCACCCCGTAATTTTTTTTATCGACCCATCAAGGGAGAGTTCTCCAATAACAACAGTATTGCTCATATCGGTATGTGGGTGTACCTGTCCTGAGGCAATAAGTATCCCTACGGCTATGGGGAGATCGTACGCAGAGCCTTCTTTGCGAATATCTGCCGGTGCCATGTTTATGGTTACTTTTCTCGCGGGGAATTCAAACCCACAATTTTTAATAGCAGACATTACCCGCTCTCTACTTTCCCGAACCGCTCCATCGGGAAGGCCTACGATGGTGAAGCTTGGAAGGGCTTCCGTAATATCTGTTTCAATTTTAATTGTGAAAGCATCAAGGCCGAGAAGGGCCATACTGTAAACGTGTGATAGCATTGCAGTTCTCCCGTGTTTATTCTCCTGAGGTGTCTGATGACTCCTGACCGAGTTCAAGCTGAATCTCTTCTATACGTTGTTTGTCCATTTTGGTTATTTCTATGGTAAGGGCTTGGTAGCGAAAGGTCGTGTGCTGTTTTGGCACATCACCCAATTCATAATACACAAGCCCACCGAGGGTATTATATTTATCATTTTTATAATCAAAATTATAGTGGAGTCGCTCACAAAGATCATCCAGTTCAATATGAGGGTCAGCAATATAAGTAGTATCACCGATTTTTTGGAGAGGTTCATGGTGTTCATCATGTTCATCGTGAATTTCTCCCACGATCTCTTCCAAAATGTCTTCCATGGTTACCAGGCCTGCCGTGCCACCATATTCATCTACAACTACAACCATATGACTTCGCTGAGCTTTCATATCTGCCATAAGGTCAGCCAATTCTTTATTGATAGGAACAAAATGAGCAGGTCTCATAAGGTCTTTTATTGACCAAGGGTTCGAGGGATGTTTCGAAATCCACGCCATAATATCTTTCACATAGAGAATACCCACGATTCGATCGATATTTTCTGTATACACAGGAATGCGAGAGTGCCCCATTTCACTAATACTCTCCAAGGCTTTTTGGGGAAGCGTATTAATTTCAACTCCTTCAATATCAATGCGTGGAAGCATTATTTCTCGCACAGAGGTCTTATCAAAGTTAAAGATATTGTGGATCATCTGTTTTTCTGTGTCATCAAGGCCGTCTTCCTGTATGCCCGCATCGTCAAGGATTCGCTGTTCCTCCTCAGAAAGAAAGTCAAAATACCCACTGTCACCGCGAAACTTTGAGATCACGAGAGTTGAGAGAAACATGAGTGCCGTA
Source organism: Chitinivibrio alkaliphilus ACht1 (assembly GCF_000474745.1). Taxonomy (NCBI): domain Bacteria; kingdom Pseudomonadati; phylum Fibrobacterota; class Chitinivibrionia; order Chitinivibrionales; family Chitinivibrionaceae; genus Chitinivibrio; species Chitinivibrio alkaliphilus. The sequence continues at coordinate 118,421 of NZ_ASJR01000004.1, forward strand.
AAGGGAAGAAAGAGGATGTTGATAATACGGTAGAAAAAATATGCAGGAACCATATACCTTGCCTGCGACGTCTGAGAGACTATTTTGGGAATACTGTAGGTGCCGATGGGAAGGAGTACTATGGAAATCCCCATGGTTAAAAGAGCTGTATGAAGTTGGTGCTCCTTGAGAGGGTAGATGATGAAAAAACAGGAAAGAATGTTAACGGCTGTAAAAAAAGTTTTTGCAAAGGATATGGTGCTTGAAACCTGAATTTTTTGTTGAGACAGGCGTAATATTTTTCCCGCAATAAATCGTAATAATTCGCTCTCTAGCTTCAGATACTCTCGTTGTGCGTACAAAAAGACTCCCTTGATGGTAGATAGCAAAGAGAGGGCGAGCAGGGATACGATATACAGTACTAGAATAAAAAGAGAAATTTCGTTCAAAGGGTCTCCTTATGCGGATCACAGGTGAAATATTTTGCTTCTATAGCTTCCATTTCCGTGCGATCAGCTTCGTTTTGGTGGTCATATCCAAGCAAATGAATGAGGCCATGAGTAAAGAGACGCGCCACCTCTTCCTCTTCGGTAATGTGGTAGAGGCGGCTTTGGGCTTGAGCACGTTTCGTACAGAGGTATATTTCACCGAGAAAGTCGGGGTCATTAAAAGGGTAGGAGAGGACATCCGTGACCTTGTTTTTGTCTCGGGAGAACGCATTGAGCCGGCAGATTGTTTCCTCTGAACAGAAAATGAGGTCTACCCGCTGTTCATTGGAGATGTTCTCCTGGGAATATACTTTCTCGGCAATTGCCACAATAGGGGCTGAATGAACCGGTACTTCACCACATTCCGATACAATGGTGAGGGGGGGCTTAGGGGTATTATCGACAGTGTTCTTCATAACAATCTATGAGCTCCATATTTGCTGGGTCTGCTTGAATGGCATCGAAGAGATCGTGGCAGGAGGTAATTCCGCGTTCTTCCATGCATGGGGGAAGTTCCTGAGAGGAAGAGCAGGCTGCCATGGCCCAGAAAAACATGAAAAGAAAGAGGATTCTCATAGGTTCTCCAAACGGGCTGAAAGGGCCTCTTTAAACTGCTCCATGGGAATATTTTCTTCTTCCCCGGTTTGCATAATTTTTATACGATAGTTTCCGGACGCTTCTTCTTCACCACCCGTGAGAAGAGCGATCTTACAGCGCGATGCCGCAGCTTTTTTCAATTGTTTGCCCACTGCATTCATCTTTAAGGGGAATTCCGTGGAAATACGAGCATTTCGAAGCCGCGCCGTGATGCTCATAGCTGCAGATATATCCTTTGTAACGGAGATAACAAAGACATCACACTTTGCCGGTTCAGTGGGGAGAGCTCCTTTTTCACGTAGAAGGTCAGAGAGCACCACATCACCCATGGCAAACCCCACGGCAGGGGTCGGTGTGCCGCCGTATAGCTCAATAAGTCTATTATACCGTCCACCACCTGCAATAGCGCGCATCGAGCGGCGTGTGTCAAAGACCTCAAAGACAATACCGGTGTAGTAAGCAAGCCCACGAACGATGGTTATATCGAAGCTACAGTAGTCTGCTACTCCCATGGCAGAAAGATATGAAAAGAGCTCTTTTAGTTCTGACAATGCTGATAGGTCAGGGGCCATCTTTTCAATATCTTCGAGGGTTTTGGCAGAAAGAAGATGAAGCAGAGTCTCCGCACGTTCTTGGTTGGAAAGGGTGGAATGCACCAATTCACAAAAATCGTTATATGCCATTTTCGGCATTTTATCGAGGAGGAGATATATTTCAGCATGCTCTTTTTTGGGTATTCCCGTATTCTGCAGATATTCTTCCAAGAGATTTCTGCTTGATATATGTATTTGAAAGTCCTGTGAATCAAGGCCGAGACGTTTCATTGTATCTATTGTCGCAGCAATGAGTTCTGCATCGGCGGTAAGCTCTGCTATGCCAATAATATCCATATTTAACTGAAAAAATTCCCGGAGGCGTCCTTTCTGCATCTTTTCATAGCGAAAGAGTTTTGGGATGGAGTACCATTTAACCGGTTTAGCGAGGGAGTTTCCTCGAGCAGCAACCATCCGCGCTACAGAGGGGGTCATTTCAGGACGCAGGGACAGTTTTCTTCCGCCCTTGTCTTCAAATGAGTAGAGTTGTTGTTCTATTTCCGTACCGCTCTTATGGGTATACAGGTCAAGATGCTCAAAAACCGGAGCATCGTACTTTTCAAATCCAAAGGTGTGACAACTCTGCTCCCAGCTGGTAAATATGTGTTCTCGTAAGATCATATCTTCGGGGTAAAAATCACGGGTTCCCTTGGGAGGAAGATAGTTCATGCAGTACTCCATGGCTTTTTATGAGAAATATACTTATTATTCGTCATAGGTGTGTTATTTTTCAAGTTCAGTTTTGAGGCGATTGTTTGTTTCGTCCAAACGAATTACCAGATTTTTAATTACCGTATGTACCCAATGGGGCAGTTTTGAAATATGCTGTTCAAATACATTTTTACTGATACGCATACAGGTTGTTGACGTAAGAGCACGTACAGAGGCCGTACGTGTGCATTCTCCAAGCAAGGCCATTTCCCCAAAGATATTGTTTACGCCCAGTTGTGCAAGTTCATACTCAACAATACGTCCCTTCGTATAGACTCGTTTAAATACTCGTACCCGCCCTGTCTTTATCAAGTAAAGACCGTCACTGGTATTACCTTCATTAAAAATGATATCACCCTTAGAATATTTTTTTACGCGAGTTGTAAATCGGTCTTCTCGGGACATGGTGTTCTCCTACTGTAATAGGGCGTTTAACGTTGAGAATTGGGCTATGTCCCGAAGGGTAATAAAAAGAAACAAAGTAATGAGCAGTGCCGTACAAATTCGTGCAATAAGTTCTTGAGCCTTTTGAGGGACGGGTTTACCCCAGATAGTTTCAATACCAAGAAAAAAGAGTATTCCTCCATCGGTGATGGCCAAGGGAAGAAGGTTGATAATACCAAGATTTATACTTAAAAAGGCCATGAGTTGCAAGGTTTCACGAAGGCCTGTCCGAATGGCGGCACCGGAAATCTGCATAATTGCTACAGGACCTGAAGAGTATTGAAGCGTTTGCTGTAGTCGTCGGGGCGACAGGAAATAGAGCATGGTTTGAATCATGTCGCCAGTTTTTTCAACACCATACACAAGGGCTGATACCGGAGAGTGTTCTATTTGGGTATAGGGTGGTGCGGCAAACTGAATTCCCAAGAGATGTCGCTGCGTCTCTTCATTAAAGGCGGGGGTAATAGACACCGTCTTGGAGGTGTCCTTTCGCCGAAGGGTAATTTTTATCGCTCCTTCTTCTGGCTCATACTCCTGTAACGCCAGGGTAATTTGGATGGAGGATCGTACAGGGGTATCCTCCAAGTGGGTGAGGGTATCACCGGGCTGGAGCGTCCCTTCTTTTTCAGCAGCACCACCGGAAAGAACTTCTCCTACAACGGGGATGCTTTGAGGATAGAGCCCACTTCCGCGGTGTTCAAAACTATTCGTTTCCGGGGCGGGGATGAACACTGTTTCTGTACGGGTATCTGAATTTCGTAGGAAGGTAATTTCATAGGATTCACCAAATAAGGCAAGGCGATGCTGTATCTCCTCCCATGATGAAACAGGGGTATCGTCTATGGCTAATATGGAGTCTCCGGGCTGTATCTGCGATGCCGCAGCACCTTGGGGATCAACTACTCCTACGGTCGTATCAGAGAGATGGGGATACTCTTTTACTCCTCCTAAGGCAATACAGGCAAAAAAGAGTATGGCAGATATAATATTAAAGGCGGGGCCGGCTATAGCCACAAGCGCTCTGTGCCAGACAGGGTGGTCCGAAAACCCACCCTTTCGTGGGTCATCCGGTGATTCACCAATCATCTTTACATACCCACCAAAGGGAATAGGGGAGAGACGATACTCTGTTTCACCAATCTGTTTTTTTAAGAGAGGTTTACCAAATCCTATGGAAAAGGCTTCAACAGGGATTTTACACGCTTTTGCTGCGAGGAAATGGCCCATTTCGTGAATAAATACCAGAATACCAAGTATGGGAATCCCGAGGAGAAGATAGAGCATTTATGCCTCCCTGCCGCAATAGGAGCGGCGAATGCGGGTGCGGGTTTCCTTGTCTACGCTCATGAGAGTATCCACAGAGGAAAGCGGTGCCGGCGTATGTGCGGCCAATTCATTGCCGATAATACGTTCAATGTCTGTGTAGGCAATTCTTTTTTCCAAAAACAAGGTAACAGCCTCTTCGTTGGCTGCATTTAAAACTGTTGGAAGGGTTCCGCCCGTTTTTCCTGCATCAATACAGTGCTGTAAGCAGGGAAAACGATCAAGGTCGGGCTTTTCAAAGGAGAGGGTTCCCACCGTTGCAAGGTTGAGGCGAGGGGTGTCCATGGGAAGGCGCTGCGGATATGACAGGGCGTACTGGATGGGCAATTCCATGTCAGGTAGGCCGCATTGGGCCATGACAGAACCATCGTGAAAGGTTACCATGGAGTGTATAATTGATTGGGGATGTACCACCACGGAGATCTTATCGTAGGGGATGGAGAAGAGATGGTGAGCTTCCATAACCTCAAATCCCTTGTTCATGAGGGTTGATGAATCGATGGTAATTTTTGCACCCATCTCCCATGTAGGATGTTTCAGGGCATTTTCCACGGTGATACGGGAGAATTCCTCCTGAGGAAGGGTACGAAAGGGGCCGCCTGAAGCGGTAATGGTCATGGATTCAATCGTGGCAGGATCTTCTCCATTCAAGCATTGGGATATGGCACTATGCTCACTGTCCACAGGAAGGAGGATACCACCATGGGTTGCAAGAACATCTTCAATAAGTTCTCCACCAACAACTAAGCTTTCTTTATTTGCAAGAGCAACGGTTTTCCCCCGTTTTAATGCTTCAAGGGTTGGCTCAAACCCCACAGAACCTACCAAGGCGTTTACTAAAATATCGTAATCAAGTTCTCGTGTTATCTGCCGTAATCCCTCAACGCCATAATAGAGGTTGGTTTGTTTGTATTGCTGATGCGGAAAGGCGGTGTATGCCTGTTCTTCACCGATAACCAGGGCTTCCGGTGAAAATTCGTCAATTTGCGCAATGGCTTTTTCAATACTGCGGTTTACGGAGATCCCTACGAGTTGATACTCCTCAGGGTTTCTTCGGATACAATTCTCGGTGCTCGTGCCGATAGAACCGGAGGAACCGAGAAGAAGAACTTTTTTCATTGCCAGACACCAATCTATTGTAGATAAATTCGTATAATACTATGAATAAAGGGCGTAGCGAACAAGAGCGAATCAAAGCGATCAAGTATTCCGCCATGCCCCGGAATAAGGTTAGATGAATCTTTGACATTGAAAAAACGCTTCACAAGAGAGGCGATCAGGTCTCCCACTTGGCCCGTGATTCCGATGGTAATCCCTAAGAGCACACCAAGGAACAGAGATGATGCGGGGGAGCCAAAGAAAAGAACACCTCCGACCATGATAAGAATCGTTGCGCACAACCCACCGATACTGCCTTCAATTGTTTTTTTCGGAGAGATCGAGCTGAGTTTATGTTTGCCAAAAAAATTTCCTGTAAAGAACGCAGCAGAGTCTCCAATAAACACAGCACCCAAGACTATCACAATACCAATGCGTCCGTTATTCCCATTGCTCCATAGAGAAAGGAAGGACGGCTCGTCAAAGAGAAGGAGTTGTTGTCCTGCAAGATATAGCAGTATTAAGCCCGTAAAGGAGAGACTGGTTCGTTCCCATTTTTTGTCCACCCGGCCAAAGAGAAACGTTTCTACAGCAATGGGTATCATTGCCGCGAGGATAATTTCCATGGTTGAGAAGTATGGGGTTGGTAAAAAGAGATGGGCCATGGCAGGTATAATCCAAAAAAAGTAGATCCCAAATCGGTTTCGTGGAAACTTGTGAGAAAGCATTTGGATGTATTCATGCATTGCAGCAAGTACTATTCCCAAACTGACAAGGCGCATTGGTGTTAGGGGCACCAAGGATGATGCTGCCCAGGGAAAACTGCTGAAGATGTTGATTTGCCATTGCGTTGCTACTACCCCTAAAGGTACTGCCCAAAGAGCAAAGAACACTCGTTTTATTAGATTTGCTTTATTCACGAACTCTCCCGAATCGTCTTTCACGTAGATGGAATTCATTCAGGGCTGCATCCAGCTCTTTTTCAGTGAAGTCTGGCCAGAGGGTTTCTGTGAAGTATAGTTCTGCATACGCAGCCTGCCACAGGAGGAAGTTGCTAATTCGGAAATTTCCTCCTGTCCGAATAATGAGTTCGGGGTCTGGAGTGTTGGGCTGAAACAGGTAGTGTGCGAAGAGTTCTTCCGAAATATCTTCAGGAGAGAGAGCATCGCGGCAAATTTGTTTTGTTGCTTCCACAATTTCATCTCTGCCTCCGTAACTTAAGGCAAGTTGCAGAACAAGCCCTGTGTTATTCTTTGTTTTTTCCACAGCCTCAAAGAGGGTTTTTTGCACAGACTCGGGAAGACGATCTTTATTTCCGAGGAATACAATTTTGGCTTGTTTCTGTGCAAGGGTTTTTAACTCCTTTTTCATCATCTCAACAAAAAGGCTCATAAGCAGAGAGACTTCATTCTGTGGTCGTTTCCAGTTCTCTGCTGAAAAAACATAGAGTGTGAGGTATTTAATACCTAAGTGGTCACAGTAATCAATGGTACGACGAACGGCCCGCACTCCATTTCGATGTCCCACAGGGCGGGGCTTATTCCGTTTCTGAGCCCACCGGCCATTACCGTCCATAATAATGCCGATATGGCGGGGCATGGATACGTCTTTGTTCATAATCGTCGCTCAATCTCGTTTTGTTGATTTGTCAGCACGATTTGTGGAGTAGGGGGGGTGTCACAGAGCTCGTAGCCCATAATAATTACTTCTTCTCCCCGTTTTATGAGATGGGCTGCAGCACCGTTTGTACAAATGACACCGCTATATTCTTTGCCGGCAATGACATACGTCTCAAGTCGTGCCCCTGAGGTATTGCTGACAACCGACACTTTTTCTCCGGGAAGAATACCAACTGCTTGGAGGAGGTGGCTGTCAATGGTGATAGAGCCCACATAGTCAAGTTCGGCTTGGGTTACCGTTGCCTTGTGTATTTTAGAACGTAAAAACCAGCGCATACCCGTAATCATCTTTCCTGGGAGTAAATTCGTGTTATAAAATAGCATGGGGTGTAACTTCAAATCAATAGAAGATACAAAAGTATCTGTTCTTTTTATCTCTGAAGAGTGGGGTCTCGTAGGTGGTATTCAGAAGGTTGTAAAACTTTGTGAAAAGGTTTTTGTGGTGCTTTGTGTTCTGAAAAGAGGCTTGTAAAGCTGGTTATTGAGAAAAAGGTTCGCAAATGAAAAAAAAACTCTCTTTAATCTTCCATAAACATATATTGAAGTAGTGAAAAAAATCACGAACAAGGGCGTGAAAATGCAACTCTCAGATCCAACCTTAAAACGACTCACCGCCATTTACCGGGTGTTGTCACGGCTTATTTGTTTTGAACCGGATATTGTCAGCCTCTCTTCTACGAAGTTGGGTGAATATATCGGATATCCAGCGCATACCGTGCGTAAGGACATTAGCTATCTTGGAGAGGTGGGTAACAGTGGTAAAGGGTATGGAGTACGGGAATTGCATGATTTTATCGCACAGAAACTGGGCTTAGATACTGCACGTCGTGCGGCTGTGGTTGGTCTTGGTAGAATTGGTTCTGCCATTCTTGATTATGGTCGATTCAGCCAAGCAGGCTTTGATGTAGTTGCCGGGTTTGATTCTGATATAAACCTTGTTGACAGTATGGTGAGCAGTGTTCCCGTATATCCTTCCTATGATATTCCTGAAATAGTACAGCGGCATGCTATAGAGCTTGCCTTTCTTGCGGTTCCTGCTGGTGCTGCCGAGAAAAGTGTTGCTCGTCTTGTTGCGGGGGGTATTAAGGGAGTGGTTAATTTTTCTCCGCTCATTATGAAACACGATACGATAATAATTCGAAATATGGATATTACCGGCGAATTGACCTTGTTGTCTGCGTTAATTACGGTAAAACATTTATAACCTGGAGGCTCTTTATGGCACGAGTATGGAATTTTTCTGCAGGCCCTTCTGCTTTACCAATCAATGTATTGAAGAAAGCACAGGAACAGATGGTTGAATATCCCGGAGCAGGAATGTCTGTGATGGAAATGAGTCACCGATCTAAGTCCTTTACGGAGATTATTACGACGGCGGAAGCAAATCTTCGTTCCCTTATGAATATTCCCGATTCGTATAAGGTGCTTTTTCTCCAAGGCGGTGCATCTTCACAGTTTGCCATGGTACCCTTAAACCTTCTTGCAGAGGGTGAGACAGCGGATTATATTAATACGGGAAGATGGTCTACCATGGCTATCAAGGAGGGACAAAAACTTCGTTATGCTCAGGTGATTGCCTCTTCAGAGGATGAGAATTTTTCCTACATCCCTAAGATTACTAAAAGCGATTGCACCCCTGGAGCTAAGTATCTTCATTTTACTGAAAACAACACTATCTACGGGACAACTTTTTATTCCGTTCCTGAAACAGATGCTCGTATTGTAACAGATATGTCCTCCAGTATTCTTTCCCGTGAAGTTGATGTGAATCAGTATGACCTCATCTACGCGGGAGCACAGAAAAATATGGGCCCCGCGGGTGTAACCGTTGTAATTGTACGAGAAGAGCTCCTCGGCATGGCCGATTCTTCCGTTCCTACCATGTTTAATTACCAAACCCACGCAGAAAAAGACTCGCTTTTTAATACGCCCCCGACCTTTGGTATTTACATGCTTGGTTTAGTGTGTGAAGAGCTCATGAATATGGGTGGATTAGCTGAGGTAGAACGAATTAATCGTGCAAAGGCCGAGTTACTGTATAACACCATTGATGAATCGGATCTTTTTTCCGGTACGGTACGGGTTGAAGATCGTTCTATTACGAATATTCCCTTTGTGCTTCCTACGGACGAACTGAACGCCGCCTTTATTGCTGAAGCAACAGACCGAGGTATTGCAAATATTAAGGGGCATCGCTCTGTTGGTGGCATGCGTGCTTCTATTTACAATGGGGTACCCATGGAAGGCGTAGCGTTTTTAGTAGATTTTATGAAAGAATTTGAGAAGAAAAATAAATAAGGAGCGTATATGTTTAAGGTACAAACATTTAATAAAATATCCTCAAAGGGGCTCGATCTGCTGCCCCGTGATACCTATGAAATTGCCTCTGAGATATCCCATCCTGATGCGGTTATTCTACGGAGTCATAAAATGCACGGTATGGAGCTGCCGGAATCAGTACTTGCCGTAGCCCGGGCAGGTGCCGGTACAAATAATGTTCCTGTTGAAGAGTATGGAAAAAAGGGTGTTGTGGTTTTTAATACTCCCGGAGCAAACGCAAACAGTGTAAAAGAGCTTGTCCTCACGGGGATGCTTCTCTCTTCACGGCGTATTGTTGATAGTATCAACTGGGCAAAGACCCTTGTTGGTGAAGGAGATGAGGTTCCAAAGCTTATTGAAAAGAATAAGTCTAATTTTACTGGGCCGGAGATTCAAGGAAAAACCATTGGTATTATTGGTTTGGGGGCTATTGGTGTTATGGTGGCTAATGCTGCGACAGCCCTGGGCATGGATGTGGTTGGGTATGACCCCTATCTTTCTGTTGACGGTGCTCTTGCCATGTCACGAAAGGTTCGTCGTGTTGATGCCTTGGAAACACTTATTAAGTCTTCAGATTATATTACGATCCATGTTCCACTTAACGACCACACCAAGGGCATGATTAATGAAGAAAAGTTAAGCATGGTAAAACCTGGCGTTCGTATTCTTAATTTTTCTCGGGGTGGTTTGGTGAATAATGGTGATATCACCAAGGCCTTAGAGAATGGTTCCGTGGCATACTATGTAACGGATTTCCCCGATGAGGATATGATCAAGACTGACAAGGTGATTGCCATCCCGCATTTGGGTGCATCTACTCCCGAGGCAACAGATAATTGTGCCACCATGGCAGCAACTCAGCTTCGTGATTTCCTTGAACAAGGAAATATTAAAAATTCCGTAAATTTTCCCAATGTATCACAGGCTCGTATTCCGGGAACACAGCGTATTACCGTGACAAACCGGGATGTTCCTAATATGGTTAGTCAGATATCTACGGTCTTAGGAGAGAGTAATTTGAATATTGAAGGAATGGTCAATAGTTCTCGGGGCGATATTGCGTACAATATTGTTGATGTTGAAGGAACTGTCGAGCAGGGATTACTTGAAAAATTAGAATCTATTGAAGGTGTTGTGAATGTTCGGCTGATTCCGTAAAGTCACATATCTTACACCCATGGGGCTGTTTTTCCAAAAACAGCCCTTTTTTTTTATAAAAATTTTGTAAATCGGCTTTGTCGTAATTATTTTTGAAGACGTTTGTATGCCCCCTTTGTGTCACCACAGGCGTGCTATCGGTCAGGGGTATATCGTGTTCATGGCAAATTAACTTGTATAAAAATAAAGGAGAACAAATGGATTACATTAATCGTGTCCTTTCTGAGGTTGCGAAAAAAAACAGCTGCGAAGAGGAGTTTATTCAAGCTGTTCGGGAAGTACTTAAGGCTCTTTCACCCATTGTGGAAAAGCATCCAGAGTATGAGGACTACGGCTTGCTCGAGCGGATTGTTGAACCGGAGCGGCAGATTGTCTTTCGCGTTCCTTGGGTTGATGATGCGGGAAAGGTGCGGGTTAATCGTGGTTTTCGTATTCAGTTTAATAGTGCTATTGGACCATATAAGGGGGGATTGCGTTTTCACCCCACGGTAAACCTTGGTATTGTGAAATTCCTTGGTTTTGAGCAGATGTTTAAAAATGCCTTGACAGGATTGCCCATTGGGGGTGGAAAAGGTGGAGCAGACTTTGACCCAAAGGGAAAATCCGATAATGAGATTATGCGTTTTTGCCAAAGTTTTATGGCAGAGCTGTATCGCCATATCGGTATTAATATTGATGTTCCTGCTGGTGATATTGGTGTTGGTGCTCGAGAGATCGGGTATCTTTTTGGACAGTACAAGCGCATTACCAAATCCTACGATGCAGGAATTTTGACCGGTAAAGGCTTGGGGTATTGGGGGTCTTTTGTACGAAAAGAGGCTACGGGATATGGATTGGTGTACTTTATGCATGAAATGCTTAAGGCACACGATCTCGACTTTACCGGAAAAAAAGTGATTATTTCTGGTTCTGGAAATGTGGCAATCTATGCGCATGAAAAAGTGACTCAGCTCGGTGGTACGGTTATCGCCATGAGTGATTCTGGTGGCTATATCCATGATGCAGAAGGGGTGAATCTTGATACGGTGAAGCAGTTAAAGGAGGTGGAGCGCAAACGTCTTCATGAATATACACAGCACCACACCAATGCACAGTATCACGAAGGATCGCAAAATATCTGGTCTCTAGCCTGTGATATTGCACTACCCTGTGCAACGCAGAATGAGATTACTCTTACGGAAGCACAGAATCTTGTTCGCAATGGTGTTGTTGCTCTTGGTGAAGGGGCAAACATGCCGTGTACAGATGAGGCAATTGATTATCTTGTGGACAATAAGGTCTTCATGGGGCCAGCCAAGGCTGCTAATGCTGGTGGTGTGGCAACATCAGCTCTTGAAATGAGTCAAAACAGTATGCGACTTTCATGGAGCTTTGAAGAGGTTGACGCTCGTTTGAAGGCGATCATGGTAAACATATTTCGTGAAGCCAAGGAGGCGGCTGAGGAGTATGGAAGTCCCGGTAATTATGTTATTGGTTCAAATATTGCCGGCTTTAAAAAAGTGGCCGATGCCATGTTAGCCCAAGGCATTGTATAAGTTCCCAAACGGCAGCAGTTTTTTTGCTGCCGTTTTTCTTTCGTCTCACGGGGGAACAAAGTTTATATTAAGGTGAGTGCCACCTTTAAAACGCGAAACTATGTCAGAAACACTCACGGCCCTAACAAATAGTCGCTTCTTTAAGCTGTTTAATGAACAAAAAGAGCTCTTGATTATTCTCGGGCTTGTTGCTATTGTCATACTGATGATTATCCCGCTTCCCACGTGGATGATGGATTTTCTCTTATCGACAAACATTATGATTGCTCTCATTATTCTTCTGATCTCTATGTATAATAGGGAAGCCCTAGACTTTTCTATTTTCCCCACGGTTCTCCTCGTGGTAACTCTCTTTCGACTCTCCTTAAATATTGCAACAACCCGTTTAATCTTAGGTCAGGGACAAGCAGGTCACGTTATAGAGACCTTTGGGAGTTTTGTCACCGGCGGTAATATTGTCGTCGGGGTTATTATATTTATTATCATCATGGTTGTTCAGTTTATGGTGATTACGAAAGGGTCTGGGCGTATTGCAGAGGTGGCAGCCCGATTTACCCTTGACGCAATGCCGGGAAAACAGATGGCTATTGATGCGGATATGAATGCCGGGCTTATTAATGAACAGCAGGCACGACAGCGTCGGGAAAAGATTACCCGTGAGGCAGATTTTTACGGGGCCATGGACGGGGCTTCAAAGTTTGTAAAGGGCGATGCCATTGCCGGTATTATCATAACCCTTATCAATATTCTCGCCGGTTTTATTGTGGGGATGCTCCAGCAGGGGTTGAGTGCCGGAGAGAGCTTGCAGGTCTTTACCACCCTTACTATTGGTGATGGCTTAGTGAGTCAGATTCCCGCCTTGATGATTTCCACCGGAGCGGGCATTATTGTGAGTCGGGCCGCCAGCGAAGGAACCTTGGGGCAGGATTTAAGTAAACAGATATTTTCCAATTATACGGTGCTCTTTGTCACAGCCTTTATCATGGTTATTTTTGCATTCATTCCCGGTCTGCCTTCTCTTATTTTTCTCCTTTTGGCCTTTATTATCGGTGGTACGGGGTTTATGACGATGCACAATATCTTCGGTGTTGCAAACGAGCAGGATCTTCCCGATGAGGCGTATGAAGAAGAGGAGGGTCTCGGTGCTCCTGAGGAAGAGCGTGTGGAGGACTTTCTTGTGGTAGATCCACTGGAACTGGAGATTGGCTATGGACTTATTCCCTTGGTTGATAGTGCTCAAGGGGGGGATCTTCTTGACAGAATTCAGCAGATACGTAAACAGTTAGCAGCTGAACTTGGTTTTATTATTCCGCCCGTACGAATTCGCGATAATATGCAGCTTGAGCCGAATCAGTATGTAATAAAAATTCGCACCATTCCTGTGGCGCAGGGAGAACTGATGAGTGGTTCTTATTTAGCCATGGATCCGGGTAATGTCACTGATACTATTCGGGGTATAGAAACCGTCGAGCCCGCCTTTGGTCTTCCCGCTCTTTGGATCACTGAAAGCCAGAAAGATGAGGCAGAGCTTTGTGGTTACACCGTGGTAGAGCTTCCTGCTGTTTTGGCAACTCATTTAACCGAGATTATCAAGGCCAATGCAGACGATCTCTTAACCCGACAAGATGTACAAGAGCTTTTGAATAATATAAAAGATACCCATAAAGCGGTTATTGATGAGGTGACCCCCAATATCCTCAGCCTTGGAGAGATACATCGGGTGCTTGCGAATCTTCTCCATGAAGGAGTTTCAATTCGAGATCTTCCTCTTATTTTGGAGATACTCAGCGATGCAGCACGGATGAATAAAAATCTTGATGTTGTCACTGAGTATGTTCGAAACGGCCTTGCGCCACAGATTTGTACTGCCCTGAAAAATGAAGATAACACGCTACGGGTGATCACCATTGACCCTAACCTTGAGGCTCAGCTGGAAAATGCCTTACAGGAATATGAAGGCGGAGTAAAACTTAATCTTTCTCCCACAGATGCGGGGCGTGTTTCCGATGCTGTTCTCCGCAGTGCTGCAGCAGTACGAGAGATGGGAGAGGTTCCAATTATGGTGGTTTCCCCGGTAATTCGTTTGCAGATTAAAAAACTCTCAGATGCCGTAGTACCCGAGTTGATTGTTTTATCGTATAATGAAATTGTGAGTGGAATAGAGTTGCAATCCCTTGACATGGTATCCTTGGAAGAGCAAGATGAGTAGAGGAGTTTCGGCCTGATGAAAATAAAGAAGTACACTGCACAGACTATGAAAGAGGCCTTGATTAAGGTGAAGGAAGACCTTGGTGATTCTGCAATGATCTTGAAGAGTCAGCGTCTCCAGCGGTCTCTTCTACCCGGAAAAGATGGGGGCGTAGAGGTTACCGCGGCGGTTGATGAAGAGGCGGAAGCATCCAGTGCCGCTCACCAGCCCCTTTCCCATGGCGATACTGGTGCTGGGCCGAAACTCAATACAAGTTATACATCGCATCTGCGTCATTTGTCCAGTCAGGGTGAAGAGCTTCGTTCCAGTGCATCCCGTCCGCCCGTATACGAAAAGGTTGCCCCCTCTGCCAAGAAAGAATCGGCAACTCAACAGCAGCGTGATACGTCCTCATCAGAAGAGGATACAAAGGGTGTTCAGATAATCAAACTTCACGATGAGATTAGTGAGATGAAGACCCTTCTTGCATCGATTTTGGCAACGGGGGAGACCCGGGCTTCTGGGGGGTATGCCGGTCCATGGGCCATTCTCTATAAGCGGTTGTATGACTCAGGAATTCGTGAGGAGACCGCCCGTGATCTTATTGCCAGTCTTAAAGAAATATCCCCCAACCCCGGTAAGGAAATTAACCATGAATTCATGAAGATTCTGGCCCAAAGTTTCCCTACCATGGGTAAGGGCGGCTCGGGCAGAATGCAGGTGTTTGTTGGGCCGACGGGAGCGGGAAAAACAACTACCATTGCAAAACTTGCTGCATATTACTCCTTGGAAAAACGGAAACGGGTCTCCTTGATCACTTCAGATACGTACCGTATTGCCGCGGTGGAACAGCTACGGGTGTATGCGGAAATTGTGGGGGTTGATTTGCAGGTCGCCTATGGTGCAGAAGATATTCCCGACCTCCTTGAAAACACCCGTGAGAGTGAGATTGTTCTAGTTGATACGGCCGGGCGTAGTCAGAAACATCGCGAGCATCTTAAGGAGCTTCATACCTTCCTTTCATGCATTCAGGCGGATACGATCCACTTAGTATTAAGTGCAGGAACCAAGGAAGAAGATTTACGTGATATTATACGACGCTACACCCCCTTCCATATCGGGCATCTTGTATTTACAAAGCTTGACGAAACGCTCACCCTTGGTAATGTATATAATATTGTAAATGAGTTTCTCATCCCCGTATCATACCTTACATTTGGCCAAAATGTTCCTGATGATATAGAATTTGCTCAATCAGGGGTGTTTGTGAAAAAACTTCTGGAAAGGAGTTCTCTCTAAATGGATCAGGCAGATTCGCTCCGTACGTTAATGCAACAGAGTTTTTCACGAGTACGTGATGACCATTCTACCGGTACCGTCTTGTCTATTACAAGTGGGAAAGGCGGGGTTGGAAAATCGAACGTCTCAATTTTTTTGGCCCGTGCCTTTGCACAGCAGCAGAAGCGGATACTTCTTTTGGATGGAGATATGGGGGTTGCAAATCTCCACATTCTTCTTGGATGTAGTGGGAGAAGCTCTCTGGGAGATTTTTTCAAATCGTCGCGCTCCTTGGGGGATATTGTAGAACCGGTTTTTTCTGGGGTAGATCTTATTACGGGGCTTTCCGGAGAGCAGGCGCACAGTATTTCTCCAGAGCGCACCGGAGCCTTTCTGACAGCCATGGGAGAATTGTCTCGGCAATATGACTATTTAATTATCGATGGTGGTGCAGGGATTGGACGCGACGCCATGGATCTTGCTCATTTTGGAGATATGACCCTCTTGGTTATCACTCCTGAACCAACGTCTCTTGCCGATGCGTATGCGGTTATCAAACTATTGCAACGACGGGGAAGAAACCAATTCTATGTTGTTGTTAATATGGCAGATAGTGATGATGAAGGGGCGGCGGTGTTTGAGCAACTTGCCTTAATTTGTCAAAAATATCTTTCCCTTACTCCAGTGCTTTTGGGAGTACTTCCCCGGGAAAAGCAGATTGTTTCATCTATCAGAAGCGAGCGTTCCTTGTCTGATCTTCCTGATTTAGGAAGTTTTACCCTGCGTATAAAGCATGTTGCTAAACAAATTGATCATGCATTCGCTTCTTCTCATTCTTTAAGGGGGCTTTAATGGGAAAGAAAGAGATCTCCACGGAGGCAGCACGTAAAAAGACAAAAAATCTTTCCGTGCTCTTTGCGTTTTTATTTTTTCTGTTTCTGTTTTTTGTATTTATCAACTTCACCGTTCCCTCCGATGTGACTTTTCTGATGATGGCTCTTATTCGAGCCTCCATAGGTGCCATGGTATTTTGGGTGTTTTGCTTAATCGTCATAGATATTATTGTAAAATCAGTTGTGGATGACATCGATCCGGATGATCTGAACCCTCTGGAAGGAGGTCTTGAGCAACATATCCATGAACGAAAAAACGAGAAACAAGTACAGATTGTTGAGATAGAGACAGGGCGGAAAAAGAAAAAATAAGTTGGCACTCCCTGTAATTTATTGTATTATATACTTTTCTTACAAGACTTCTTCTATTGAAAGACTGGGTTATGGCGGAATTAGCACATCTCTGGAAACAATATAAGGAACATAATTCCAAGGTAGCCATGGATAAGCTTCTTATGGAGTATGCCTCTCTTGTGAAATACATCGCTGGAAGAATGGCCTACACCCTTCCCCCCAGTGTTGATAAGGGTGATTTAGAGGGAGCTGGTGTCATGGGGCTTATCAAGGCGGTGGAAACCTTTGATATTACACGGGATATTAAGTTTGAAACCTATGCCAGTCATAAAATCCGCGGGGCAATTTTAGACGAGCTTCGGGCTCTTGATTGGGTTCCTCGATCGGTACGAAAAAAGAATCGAGACTTGCAGCGAGTGTATGCTCACTTGACAGAAGATCTCGGGCGCGCGCCCTATGATGATGAGGTGTGCGAGCACTTGGGTATCTCCCCAAAGGAGTATAAGAAACTTCTTTCTGAAATAGCTCCTACAACAATCTTATCTTTGGAAGAGGCTCTCCCGCGGCGTGGGGGCGATTCAAAAGATCTTAAGCTGATAGACACCATTGAAGATGTTGATGCTGATAATCCCTTGAGCGTACTCGGGTATAAAGAGGTAAAACGGATACTGAAAGAGTCGATTCAAGCCCTACCGGAAAAGGAAAAACTGGTGGTCGCCCTCTATCACTTTGAAGAACTTACCCTAAAAGAGATAGGGGTTGTTTTGAATATTTCGGAGTCGCGGGTGAGTCAAATACACTCAAAAACAATTTTGAAATTGCGTTCTCAAATACTCACTCGTATGGAGCAATAAGTGAATAACATTGATTTGCAGGGGAGTTTTTCAAATACGGATCAGGCAGCACGTATACAGCATCGCGACGATACGGTACACATGACTCAGCAAGAGCATACCGGAGACGTGGTAAAAGAACTCTATGATCAACGTTCTAAACGTCCCAATGAGTTAGAGCAGAAAGAAAAGGCGGAGGTTGATCGAAAATATCGTGAGGCCCAGGAACGCAAGAAAAAGAAAGAACGTGATTCTCAGAATAAACACCGTAAAAAGGAGAATAGAGATGAGCGGGATCGGTCTGCCTCGTCAGGTAAATTTATCGACTATTCCGTGTGATATGTATGTCAAAACGTACTTCTAAGCTCACCTATATTGCATCTCGTATTAGTACAATTCCCACCCTCCCTACGGTTATCTCCAAGATGCTTGAAATGGTAGATAATCCCCGTACGGATGCGCGGAGGCTTGCGCGGGTTATTTCAAATGACCAGTCTCTTACGGCGCGTATCCTCAAAACCGCAAATTCTGCTTTCTATGGATTTTCCCGTGAGATTTCAACCGTTGATACGGCAATTATTGTTATGGGGTTTAATGCCGTTAAGGAAATGGGGCTTTCCCTTTCTGTGTTTGACGCCTTTAAAAACATGGGAACCGTAGAGTCTTTTAATGTAAATCGGTATTGGGAGCACAGTGTTGCCGTGGCAATTAGTTCTAAAATTATTGCGCGGCGACTTTTGTTACCCAAGTCTGAGGAGCTTTTTGTTGCTGGACTTCTCCATGATATTGGAAAAATGGTCTTTGCGCAGTACCTTCCTGATGATTTTAACACTGTTGTGGCTCAGCAGAAACAAGCAAGTTGCAGTTTTCATGAAGCTGAGCGTCATGTTATGGATATCACCCATGCGGGTATTGGCGGGCTTATCGCCCATCGCTGGCACCTTCCAGAGCGCATTGAGCATTCCATACGGTACCACCATTATCACGGAATAGATACGCCCCATTGTCTTGAAGGTATTATTACGGACTTTGCCGATCTTCTTGCACACCGCGCTGGAGTATGTAACGAAGGACATAGAAAAGAGATGGATATTTCTCCGCATATCTCGCACGCCTTTGAAGAACGGGGTGTTATCCTTGATGATTCCTTTGTTGATTCCTGTATCGAAGAAATGTTTCTGGAGTTAGATAGTACAGAGTTCCTTGAGATATTTGTTCCAGATTAATTTATTTAAATACTTGTGTTCATACTTTTATCTATGTATCTTTTTACTTATACTAAGTGGTTATATTACTCAGTTAAGGAGTTTTCATGAAAAGTGTTATCTGGATTGTTGTCGTAGTGCTTGCCTTTGTTGTGGGCATGTTCCTTCCCACTGATTTTGCTGGTTTCGAAGGAGCTCAGGGAGACGCTGCTCTCTCGGAGGAGTCCCTTGCAGAATCCCTTCCTGCCGTGGAGGCCCTTGAGGGTGATACGGAGAAGTTTTCCTATGCGGTTGGGTACAGCTTTGGCCGTGGGTTGCAGGATATTCGCGAACGAGTAGACCAGATGGTACTTTTTTCTGCCTTGCTTTCAGGCATTCAAGGTGACGAGCCTCTTATGACGCCACAGGATGTACAGGCTATTCAACAAAAAGTTATGATGGAAATGCAGCAGGAACAGCAGGCAGCCCAGTCTCAGCGTGCAGAAGAAGGGAAAGAATTCCTCAGTCATAATAAGCGTCAAGAGGGAGTGGTAGAAACAGAGTCGGGGTTACAGTATAAGGTTGTTTCAGAAGGTGACGGCCCCCGTGTTTCCGCTGATGATAAGGTGCAAGTGCATTATGTCGGAACCTTGATTGACGGTGATGTTTTTGATAGCTCTCGTGATCGCGGAACCCCTGCGACATTTAATCTTGACCAAGTAATACCCGGGTGGTCAGAGGGTATCCAATTGATGAATGTTGGTGCAACATACACCTTTTATATTCCGGCAGACCTTGCGTATGGAGAGCGTGGAGCTCCTCCAACAATTGGTCCCAATGAAGTATTAATTTTTGAAGTTGAACTGCTTGATATCGTTGAGGAGTAATCCTCTGTGGGGAGAGGAATGAGACTTCCTCTCCTTTTTTTTGTAATATTTTTGCACCATACACGTAATACCAACTTTACTTTCATTTGTTAGTGTTTTTTATTGTTAGGAGTTTTTATGTCGTTCAGATCCAAAACCTATTCCTTTGTACTCTCTCTTCTTGTTCTCTCTTTTTCGGTATCAGCTGTTACTGTTGAGAGAGTTGACGGTCTTGAGAATGATACGGAGCGTTTTTCCTACTCCATCGGGTACAATTTCGGGAGAGGACTTGAACAACTGGTTGACCATGTAAATCCATCGATTTTATTTGCCTCTCTTGTTTCCGGTACACAGGGAGAAAATCCAAAGCTTTCTCCTGAAGAAGCTCAGGAAATTCAGCAGCAGGTTATTTCTTCAGTACAGCAAGAGCAAGAAGCCGGTGAGGCCGATCGTTCCACAGGAAGCATTGTAGACAACTATGCCGGTAAGGATAATGTCTTAGGTTCTATGTCAGATCTCTCCAGTGAGACAGGTCGTTTTAGCTATGCCGTGGGATACAGTTTTGGTCGTGGCTTAGAACAGGTACAAGACTACATCGATATTGATTTTCTTATCTCTTCTCTTGCCGCAGGTATGGACGGTGAAGATGAGCTTATGAGCGAAGAAGAAGCTCAGGAGATTCAGCAGAAGGTGATGATGGAGATTCAGCAGCAACAGCCTGCGCAGCCGCAGCAACCACAGCAACCGGCTCCTGTGCAATAAAAGTTGTTTCTCTTTAAAATTTCTCTATAAGACGCGCACTCCTTGTGAGTGCGCGTTTCCTTTTTTCTCCAAAGAGAATGATCCATGGTGATTGCGTTTTAGGTATAAATAGTATATTTTTGAGCAACCTTTATGACTGGAGCAAGTATGTACTGGAAAAATGCCTTTATCTATACCTTACGAGAAGATCCTTCCGAGGCGGAAATTATCAGCCATAAACTTATGATTCGTGCCGGCATGATTTCAAAAGTTTCTTCCGGTATTTACAATTACCTTCCCCTTGGGTTGCGGGTTATTCGTAACATAGAACGGATCATTCGCGAAGAGATGGAGGCGGCCGGTGCGGCGGAATTATTAATGCCTGCAGTTGTTCCTGCCTCTCTGTGGCAGGAGAGTGGGCGATGGGATCTTTATGGCCGTGAATTGCTTCGTGTAAAAGATCGTAAAGACAATGAGTTTTGTATTGGTCCAACCCATGAAGAGGTGGTTGTAGATATTGTACGTCGGTCTGTGAAGTCGTATAAGGATCTCCCTCTCAATGTCTATCAGATTCAGAGTAAATTTCGTGATGAGATTCGTCCTCGCTTTGGGTTAATGCGTGGCCGTGAATTTATTATGAAAGACGCGTACTCCTTTCACGCAAGTGATGTATGTCTTGAGAAAACATATCAGTTAATGAAGCAGGTATATACCAATATTTTTTCCCGTTTTGGTCTTGATTTTCGCCCTGTAGAGGCAGACTCAGGAGCTATCGGTGGAGATGTGACCCATGAATTTCATGTCCTTGCTGATTCAGGAGAGGATAAAATAATCTTTTGCCCGGAATGTGACTACGCTGCAAATGTTGAAAAGGCAGCCGCACAAAGGGATACTCATTTTGGTGCGTCCTTAGAAGAGATTGCGCAACCGGAACATGTGGAAACACCCAATAAAAAAACAATAGATGAGGTTTCAGAATATTTAGGTATTGCTCCCCATATGACTGTAAAAATGCTGGTGTATAAGCGGGAAGATGATTCCTTGGTTGGGGTGCTTATTCGTGGTGATCTGACACTCAACGAGGTGAAATTAAAAAATCATATCTGTGCAGAATATATAGAACTTCCCTATGATGAAGAATTGAGTGTTGCCGGTCTTGTACCCGGGTATATGGGGCCCCTTGGCCTTGATCACACCCTTCCCATTTTTGCTGATTATTCGGTTAAGAATATGGAGCACGCAGTGGTTGGTGGAAATAAAGAGGGAGTTCATACACGGAATGTGTCTCCCCGCCGTGATCTTTCCCACCTAGAGTACGGAGATTTTGCCATGGCGGATGCGGGAGATTCCTGTCGCTGTGGTGGTACCCTTGACTCCTGTCGTGGTATTGAGGTTGGGCAGGTTTTTAAATTACAAAAAAAGTACACCAGTTCCATGGGCATGAGTTTTTTGACCGCAGAAGGAAAGGCCGATACACCTACCATGGGATGCTATGGGATTGGCGTTGGTCGAACCGCTGCAGCTGCTGTAGAGCAAAACTTTGATTCTGATGGTATTGTGTGGCCAGAGGAAATTGCTCCCTATGCAGTACTTCTCATCTCCCTTGATCCCAAAGATGCAGAAGTGGCCCAATTGACCAAAACACTTCACGATACTTGGGAGAATCGTGGCATTGATGTATTGGTGGATGATCGCAAGGAGCGTCCCGGGGTCAAATTTAAAGACGCTGATCTCATTGGTATTCCTCATCAGATTATTATTGGTAAGAAGAGTCTGAAAAAAGGACAGGTGGAGTATAAAAATCGACGGAAAAAGGAAAAACAGTCCCTTGGGATTGATGCCGTTGCTGAGCATATCCTTTCTCTTTGTACCGCTGATAAAAATGAATAAATTATATATACGGGGTTCCTTTTCAATAGGCCCCGATATATATTAGCGTAGCTGATGCACCCGTAGCTCAACTGGATAGAGTACCTGGCTTCGAACCAGGCGGTTTGGGGTTCGAATCCCTGCGGGTGTACCAGTTTTTTTCTCACATACTCATCACGTCCTACGAATTTTATTTTTTTCGATCACTTTTACTTTTTGGTATATTCGAATTTTATGAACTTTGGTAAAAACTTGGACCTGCCCCCAATGTCTGTTTAGAAATTAAGATTAGCTTATTGGTAAGATACATGATTTTCACTTCTGTTTGTATACTCTCTTTTATTGAGATTAGCAAACTCCTGTGGAGTCATGCTGTTCAATGAGCTATGTGGTCTTTTTTGATTGTAATCAATCCTCCATTCTTCGATAATTTTTCTTGCTTCTTTTAAACTGGTAAACCAGTGTTCATTTAAACACTCATCTCTAAATAGGCCGTTGAAACTCTCGCAATGCCCATTTTGCATTGGTTTTCCTGGTTCTATAAAATGATGTTTCTGCTTACGTATGTACTGGTTCAGCGC